>VERK01000004.1 GCA_018882725.1 Actinomycetota bacterium
CGCATGGACAGTTACGTCGACGAGTTCCAGGCCGCCGGTGGATCGTTCGTGATGCTCGCCAAGGGCAACCGTTCACGAGCCGTGACCGACGCGTGCAAGAAGCACGGCGGTTTCTACCTCGGCTCGATCGGTGGCCCGGCCGCGCGTTTGGCTCAGGACTGCATCACCAAGGTCGAGGTGCTCGAGTACCCCGAGTTGGGCATGGAGGCGGTCTGGAAGATCGAGGTGCGCGACTTCCCGGCGTTCATCGTCGTCGACGACAAGGGCAACGACTTCTTCGACCTGGTGAACAAGCCCTTCGGCGGCACCCCGGTGGCCCTGAAGTAGCCGTCACCACTGCAGAAACCCCTGGTCAGGCCGGGATGTAAATCCCGAGTGAACTGGTCGGCTTTGGCGATAGGGTTCAGCCTCCCATCGTTTCAAGGAGATCACCATGGCCGTTCGCCTGGGCGACATCGCCCCCGACTTCACCGCTGAGACCACCCAAGGCACCATCCGCTTCCACGAGTGGCTGGGCGATTCCTGGGGCGTTCTCTTCAGCCACCCGAAGGACTTCACTCCGGTGTGCACCACCGAACTCGGCTACGTGGCCAAGATCAAGCCCGAGTTCGACAAGCGCAACGTGAAGGTGATCGGCCTGTCGGTCGATCCGGTCGACAGCCACGTGAAGTGGGAAGGCGACATCGCCGAAACCCAGGGCACGCCCGTCAACTTCCCGATGATCGGCGACCCCGATCGCACGGTGAGCGATCTCTACGACATGATCCACCCGAATGCCAATGACACGTTGACGGTGCGCAGCGTGTTCGTGATCGGGCCCGACAAGAAGGTGAAGCTGACCATCACCTACCCCGCGTCCACGGGCCGCAACTTCGACGAGATCCTGCGCGTGATCGACAGCCTGCAACTCACCGCTCAGTACAAGGTGGCAACACCGGCCAACTGGACCGACGGCCAGGACGTGATCATCGGCGCCGCCGTCTCCGACGACGAAGCCAAGACGCTGTTTCCGCAGGGCTGGAAGACCGTCAAGCCCTACCTTCGCGTGCTCGCTCAGCCGAACAAGAAGTAACTAGTTCAGCCAGTTCTCTTCGACCCAGCGCCTCACCTCAGGAGCCAACTTCTCGAGATGGGCCGCTGGGTCGTTGCGTACCAGCGTTGCGCTGATCGGCACGTTGACCCGTTCCGGATCGCACACCAAGGCCTCGGCATCGAAGCGCCGCGCCAGTTCGGAAACGTACGGGTCGCTCGAAATCACCACGTGCGGGCCTTCGTTCAGTGGCCACTTCGACCGCAACAACGTCATCCACTTGTTCCACAGGTCGGCGTCGTTCCAGTCGTTGTGCAGAGAGTGCTGCACACGGACAACCGTCACATCCGGATGCAGATCCTGCAACCATTTCGCCCGCAGTTCACCCGGAGCCGCTTCACCATCCTTGGTGTTCACGAAGACGACGAGGCGAGTACACCGTTCGGCCGCCCATCGAATCATGTACGAATGACCCAGATGGGGTGGATCGAACCGCCCGATGATGAGCCCCGTGGGGTGCATCGGGCCAACCTAACGGCAGACTGAAGACATGTCGGAGTCCGCAACCCCCACGCTCACGGCCGCAGCATCCGCCGTCGACGCGTTCAAGATCTACGGCAAGGGCGACAGCGAAGTACGCGCCCTCGACGGCGTCACCGTCACGTTCGACGTCGGCCGCTTCACCGCCATCATGGGTCCGTCCGGCTCGGGCAAGAGCACGCTCATGCACTGCCTGGCCGGTCTCGATTCGCTCACCTCGGGCACGGTGCGCATCGGCGACACCGACATCTCCGAATTGAGCGACAAAGCGCTCACGCGTCTGCGCCGTGAGCAAGTGGGCTTCATCTTCCAGGCCTACAACCTCATTCCTACCCTCACGGCTCTCGAGAACATCCGACTCCCACTCGACCTCGGCGGCGAGTCGGGCGATCAGGCCTGGATCGATCAAGTGGTCGATGCTGTCAACCTGCGCGATCGCCTCGACCATCGCCCGAGCGAACTGTCGGGCGGGCAGCAACAGCGCGTAGCCGTGGCCCGCGCGCTGGCCAGCCGGCCGCGCATCATCTTCGCCGACGAACCCACCGGCAACCTCGACAGCCGCACCGGTACCGAGATTCTCAAGTTCATGCGTCGCGCGGTGAGCGAGTTCGGACAGACCATCGTGATGGTCACGCACGACGCCGTTGCCGCGTCGTACGCCGATCGTGTGGTCTTCCTCGCCGACGGTCGCATCGTCGACGAGATGACCGAGCCCACGGCCGATCGTGTACTCGATCGCATGAAGAGCCTCGGCAACTGACTCACCTCCCCATGTCGACTCCGGTCCCCCGTCTGACCCTGCGCGGAGTACTCGCGCGCAAGTGGCGCATCTTCCTCACGGTGCTCGCTGTCGTGAGCGGTGTGGCGTTCGTGTCGGGCGCCTTCGTTCTCACCGACAGCGTGAAGCGCGCCATCAACGAGTTGTTCGCCACGCTGTCGGGCGAGGTCGACCTCGAAGTGCGATCGACTGTCGCCTTCGGTGACGCCGCACGCGCCGAGCGCGACCCGGTTCCGTTCGAACTCATCGACTCCATCGCCGCCGTACCCGGAGTCGACAAGGTCGAGGTCAACATTCTTCGCGCCGCCACGGTCATCACGTCAGATGGCGAGCCGTTGCGAACCACTGGGCCGTCGTTCGGCATCGCGTGGGAGGGCCCCGACGGACTCGACGGCCGAACCTTGGTGAAAGGCGACATCGCCCGTGGCCCGGGCGAGATCACTCTCGACCAGTCGTCGGCTCGTCGCGCCGGCTACGAAATCGGCGACACCGTCACGATCGTGGGCCCCACCGGTAAGGGCGAATTCGAACTGGTGGGCCTGAACGGCACCGGCAGCACGTCGAACGGCGGTGGCGCCGCCATCATCGCGTTCGAGCCGCAAACGGCCAACGAATTCCTCGGCGCGGAGAACCGTGCCGACTCGCTCTACATCGCCCTCTCCGATGGCGCATCGCGCGAGGACGTGCAGCAAGCGGTTCAGTCGGCGATCGACGCCAAGTACGAAGTGATCACCGGTGAGCAGTCGGCCAAGGAGACCGCCGGTGCGATCAACGACGTGATCGACATCTTCGGCAACGTGTTGCTCGGATTCGCCGCCGTGTCGCTGTTCGTGAGCGCGTTCCTCATCTTCAACACCTTCGCCATCATCGTGAGCCAGCGCCTGCGCGAACTCGCGTTGTTGCGCGCCGTGGGTGCGAGTACACGCCAGATCCGCTCGATGATCGTGGGCGAATCGCTCATCGTGTCGGTATTGGCCACCGTGCTCGGCATCTTCGCCGGCATGGGCGTAGCCGTGGGCATCGTCGCGCTCTTCAACGCCACCGGTGCGGCCTTCCCGTCGGCGTCACTCATCGTGTCGACTCGCACGATCCTCGCGTCGTTGTTCGTCGGCGTGGGTGTCACCGTCGCCGCGGCCATCATTCCGGCCATTCGCGCCGGTCGTATTCCCCCGGTTGCCGCCATGCGGCCCGAACTCGGCTTCACCGCACTGCAGAAGAACAAGCGCTTGGTTGTCGGATCGGTCGTCACGGCACTCGGTGTTGCGTTCTTCGGCACCGGTGTGTTCATCCAACCCGGCAATGTCGTGAGCACTCTGCTCCTCGCCGCCCTCGGCGCAGTGTTCATCTTTCTCGGTGTCTCCAGCCTGTCCACCACGGTGGCCGCACCGGCTAGCCGCGTGATCAGTCGTACTCTCCCGCTGCCGTTCTTCCCGATGACACGTTCGATCCCGGGCCGTCTCGGCAGTCGCAACGCTCAGCGCACCCCGCGTCGCACGGCATCCACCGCATCGGCACTCATGATCGGCCTCGCTCTCGTGAGCACCGTGGCCGTGGTGGCCGAATCGGTTCGCCAAACCTTCCGCGATCAGATCGAGGGTTCGGTCACGGCCGACTTCTTCATCTCGAACGGCCCGCAGAACTTCCAAGGCCTGCCCGCAGCGTTCGCCGAGCGCCTGCAGCAACTCCCCGAACTCGGTGCGGTGAGTCCGTTCCGCGCGACGGTGGCTCTGGTCAATGGTGACGAGAAGCAGCTCGGCGCCGTGCGCGGCTCGGCCTTCAAGGACCTCGTCGACATCGAATTGCAGACCGGAAGTGTCGATTCGCTCGACGCCGGAATGATCCTGCTGCACGAAGACCCGGCCCGCGACTACGGCGTGGGTGTGGGCGACAGCCTCGACATCACCTGGCAGAACGGCACGAAGCAGACGCTCGAAGTGGGCGGCGTGTACGCCGACTCCAGCATCGCCGGCAACTGGCTCATCGGACTCGACACACTCGCGGCGGTATCCACCGCTCAACCCGTCGACTTCTTCATCGGAGCGAAAATCGCTGAAGGTGTCACCATCGACGATGCACGGGTGGCGGTCGAGAAGATCGCCGAAGACTTCCCGAGTGCCGAGGTGCAGAACCAAGCCGAGTTCCAGCAGAGCCAGGAAGACCAGTTCAACCAGTTACTCATCGTGATCTACGGCTTGCTCATCATCTCCATCGCCATCGCCGTCCTGGGCATCGCCAACACCATGGCGCTCAGCGTGTTCGAACGCACGCGCGAGTTCGGTCTGCTGCGCGCCGTTGGGATGAGCAAGAAGATGCTCAAGCGTTCGATCCGATGGGAAGCCGTGATCGTGGCCGTGTTCGGTGCCGTGCTCGGCATCGTCGTCGGTGTTCCATTGGGCGCCGCCGTCACCTTCGCACTGCCCGAATCGTTCGTGACCACCATCGTCGTTCCGTACAGCACCATCGTCACGGTGCTCATCGCCGCCATCGTGGTGGGCGTGGTCGCGGCCATCGGTCCGGCTCGGCGCGCCGCCAAGCTCGACGTGCTCGAAGCGATCTCGTCGACCTGAGTCGGATCGTCAGCCGAAGTCGCGCAGATCGTCGAAGATCCGCACGCGCTGCCGGGCCGCTCGCGCTTCGTTCAGATAGAGCACATCGGCCGGCATCGACGTCTCGAGCAACGGCGGAGGAACCAACCGCTGGCCATCACCGGCCTGACACGCCGTGCACCAGTAGGCCATGCGGCGGTCTTCGCCCTGACGCGCGCCGGTGATGGACGAACCGCACCGCACACACGGCTGGCCCACCCGTCCGTACACCGACAGCGAACGATGCCCGTCGCGTACCGCGCGACCCATGGCCTGAACGATCGTCCATACGTCGTCGTACTCGAGTTCGCCCACCGGAGTGAACGGACTCAACTCGAGAGCCCACAGCACTTCCGAACGATCGACGTTGCCCGATCCGATCAGAACGTGCGGATCGCCCAGCGCGTCGAAGATCGACATGGCGGCTCGCGTCGGGTGGAAGAGCCGCGTCGCGACGGCGCCGAGGTCGACACCCTCGCGACGAAGATCGGGACCCACACCACCACTCTGCGGATGACGATGCCGATCGGGCATGCGATACGAGTCGACGGCCACCGAACCGAAACACACCGCGGTCCACCCGGGAACCTCGATCACCACGCGAGCGAACGACATCGGCAAACGCCACATCTGATTCGACCGGTAGAGCTCCCACGAACCTCGCCAGCGAAGCCAAGTTTCAATGGTGATTCCGTCGTCCCACTCGATCGACACGCAGCGACCGTCGCGATGAATGCTCTCGATCACACTGTGTTCGGACGGCAAGGGCCACAATCCCGCCACCACATCGACGCGCAGGGACGACTGATTCACGAGTGCGGTCCGCATGGCGGATACAGCACGATTCAGGCGGGCCCCTCCCGACACGATCCCAGCGTAGATTCGTGTCGACACGCTGTTGTGGCATACCCATGAGCAACCAACCCGAACGCGACGACGAACCCCAACCACAGAACGCCGACGCGGCCATGATCGAACGCGCGCGTCGCAAGTACGGAGCCGTCGGTGCGGTGGTGGCCAGCAGCATGCTCGGCATCGAGCGAGTGCTCGGCCGCAAACCCAAAGATGAAGAGCCAGCGGTGTGGGAGGCCTCGGGCGAGCCGGGCGACATCGACAACGACGGCATCACCATCGACGTCGACGACGAGACTCAGGTCGTCAGCAATCCCACGGCACGTCGCCGAACCCGCCGCGTGGTGAAGCGGCGCCCGAACGGCGACTGACCGAGTCGGTCGAAAGCTCTAGGGCAATTCGCCGACGTGGCCGAGAGCCAGTCGGAGCAGACGATCCTGTCCACCGGTCATGTCGGCGGTGATCTTGGCGCTGGCGGCCTCGGACGGGCTGAACCAGGCCAGGTCGAGAGCCTCCTGGGTGGGCGTGCACTCGCCGTCCACCGGCACCACGTAGGCCAGGCTCACCGCGTGGTGGCGAGGATCGGTGAAGCCACTGACGTCGGGGTCGGGGAAGTACTCAGCGATCGTGAACGGCGCCGGGTTGGGTGGCACCCGCGGCAAGGCCAAGGGGCCGAGATCTTTCTCGAGGTGGCGAATGAGCGCATCACGCACGCGCTCGCCGTACAAGACACGGCCCGACACCAGCATTCGGCTGATCGATCCATCGGCCGCCACGCGCAACAACAGGCCAACCTGCACCACTCGACCATGTGAATCGACTCGCACCGGGACGGCGTCGACGTACACCAACGGCACGTTGGCGCGAACCTGAGCCAATTGGTCGGGGCTCAGCCAGGAGGTGCGAGTGTCGGTGTTGTCGCTCACAGTGCCTCATTCTCCCAGATCGGTCCGACCGGTGTGAACGAATGGTTCACTTTCGCGTCACGGCCCGGCGCGACCGCTCGGCGGCCTCCCGCACGACGCAGCCCACGTGATGGTCGTTCACCAGACCCATCGACTGCATGAACGCGTACATGGTGGTCGGGCCCACGAACGACCAGCCCCGCTTCTTCAGATCTTTCGAGAGGGCGACCGACTCGGGCGACGTCACGAACGAGGACACCTGATCGAGTGTCGGGTCGGCCGGCCGTGACGCCGGATCGGGTTCGAAGCGCCACACGAAATCGGCCAGTGACCCGAACTCGTCGATCAGATCAGCCACGCGCCCGGCGTTGTTGATGGTCGATTCGATCTTGCCCCGATGGCGCACGATCGACGAGTCGGTCAACAGTCGATCCACGTCACGCGACCCGAATCGTGCCACTCGCTCGGGATCGAAGTCGGCGAACACCCGTCGGAAGTCGGCCCGCTTGTTCAGAATGGTCGACCACGACAGACCGCTCTGAAATCCTTCGAGGCAGATCTTCTCGAACAACCGCCGATCGTCGGCAACGGCGAAACCCCATTCGGTGTCGTGGTACTCGATCATCAGGGGCGACGAGGTCGCCCACGCGCAACGTTCGCTCATGCGGCAACAGGTCGTGACCCGGCGATGGTCGTGCGATGCAGTTCGCGCCGGAATCCGCCGTAGTCGTTCACCGCCAAATGCTGCGTGGAACGGTTGTCCCAGATCACCACGTCGCCCGGCAACCAGCGATGTCGATAGGTGAATCGCGCGTCGGTCGAATGATGATGCAGGAACGACATCAGAGCCTGTGCTTCGTCGTGCTCGAGGTGTTCGATGTCGCGAACGTACGCGCGATTGAAGAACAGCACGGTCTTGCCGGTCTCGGGGTGGCGACACACCATCGGATGACGGAACTCGTCGTTGGCCGAGTCGTCACACACGATGGTCATCCCACGCATCCCGGAGTGAAGGGGCTGCATCTTGCGGCTGTACGCGTCGCGCGCGGTGTGCACCGCGATGAGCGATGACAACCGCTCGCGCGTTGCGGCATCGAGGGCGTTCCAGGCCGCGGTCATCGAGGTGAAAACGGTGTCGCCGCCCCAAGGGGGAACATCGACGGCAGCCAAGATCGTGAACGAGGGAGGTTCGGGCTGAAACGAGAAATCCGAGTGCCAGGCTCCGCCGAAGTTGAACGCCGCGCCTTCGTCGGCCTCCTTCACCACTTTGATGATGTCGGGGTGCTCGGGCATCGTCACCACGAACGGGGTTTCGCCCGAAGGACCCAATCGACGCGAGAAGATGGACTGGTCGGCCGGGCTGATGAACTGGTCGCGAACCACCACGACCTCGTGCTCGCAGAGAGCGGCGCGAAACTCCGCGAGATCGTCGCCGGTGAGATCGGCCAGGTGTACGCCCCGAATTTCGGCGCCGAGTACTCCGGTCACGGGTGTGATCGACATGGCCACGACGCGAACGCTAGTCGGCTCCGATAGCGAGGAGTCCCAGCGTCTATCGTGGCCTCATGTCGCAGCTCGAGATTCCCCGTTTCGGCGAACTGCTGGGCCCGTACATCGGACGTGTGCCGGCCGAGGCCATGCCGCGCTTCCTCGCTCTCCTCGAGCGCACCGCCGCCGATCGCTACCGCCAGTGGGCCGACGATCTTCCCCAGCACCGTGACGGTTTGTTGAAGTGTGCCGAGAGCGAAGATGAGATCGCCAACCGAATCGAAGGTGCGTTCGCGCTCGACGAGTCGTTGCGCGATCAGCTCGTGGCGCCGCTCCCCGAAGCGAAGAAGGTGTACTACGACACGTTCTCGCGATTCAGTGTGTGGGACCAGTTGCGCATTCAGGCCAACGCCGAACGACAAGGTGCGCAGGCCTGGCGCAACATCGCGGCCCGTCACCCCGATCAGCGAGTGATCGATGTCCTCGAGAGTTGTTCGCAACTCGAAGAGACCAGCGCCGACTATCTCGACGACCTGATCAGCCGCCACGCTTCGTAGCCAACCGCTAGCGTCTTCACCCGTGCCGGTGAAGAGTCTCGTTCGAACGCTCCAAGCGGCCACCTTTTTTCTCGCCGCGTCGTACGGCGTGATGTTCACGATGCTCGACGATTACCGCGACGAGTACGGAATCTCCGAGTCGTTCCTGGGACTCATCGTCGCGATGGGCTTCTTCTCGTCGTTCATCGGGCAGTTGTCGCTCGCTCCACTGGCCGATCGGGGTCATGCCAAGAGACTTCTCGTCGTCGGCTTCACCGCCCAGATAGCCGGACTGTTGTTGATGGCGTACGGAACCACCGCGGTGCTGCTCAGTTCCGGTCGGCTTCTCATGGGTATCGGCGCCGGTATGGCCATGCCAGCGTTGCGCCGCATCGTGATCGTGGCCGACCCCGAGAACCTCGGCACCAACATGGGTCGCCTGCTCAGTGTCGACGTGGCCGGCTTCGCCACCGGGCCGGTGCTCGCCGTTCTGACCGTCGATCGATTCGGTATCGCGGCCCCGTACCTCATTCTCGTCGTCGCCATCATCGCTGTGTCGCTGGCGTTGGCCAACCTGCCCATTCCGGAAACGGCCGTCGACGATCAACCGAGCGAACGACTCGCCCTCGATCTACTCCGCAACCGCGGTGTACTCGCCGCCGTCCTCATCGGAGTCGCACTGTTCCTCATGATCGGAACATTCGACTCGCTGTGGGCCGTCATGATGGAAGATCTCGAAGCGCCGTCGTGGATGGCCAATACGGGCGTGGCTCTGTTCGTGCTGCCGATGATCGTCCTCGGTCCGTACGGTGGTCGTCTCGCCCAACGAGTCGGTCCGTACAAGACCGGGGCCATCGGCATGCTCGTCGGCGCGCTGTGCATGACGCTCTACGGGTTCCTTCCCGAGCCCGGTCTCATGATGGGCGTGTTCTTCCTTCACATCGTCAACGACGGCTTCACGGTCACCAGTGCCGGCGTCGCTGTCGGCATCGCGGCCCCGGCCGAGCGGCAAGCGGGCGCACAGGGTCTGCTGGGTGGAATGCAGACTCTCACCGGCGGAATCGCGGCGTCACTCGCTGGTTGGAGTTACGACTCGTTCGGTCGCGGGACCACTTTCCTCACCACAGCCGTGATCATGCTCGTCTTGATCTCGCTCGGGTACTCACTCGCGGGTGACCATCGCACGAGTCGTCCGGTCGAGACGGCTTCGCTGGCGTCGACGCACTGACCTTCTCGTTCAGGTCACGCGCGTGGCAACATCGGAGCGTGGGTTTTCGCGACGGTGACGGGTGGGTCTTCTGCCAGCGCTGCAACTCGCGCCACTGGGGTGTCTACGGCGCGGCCGGCCTGCTCATGGTGCGCACCGATCTTCCCGAACCGCACGTGCTGCTGCAGTTGCGAGCAGTCTGGACGCACGGCGGGGGCACGTGGTCGATCCCGGGTGGTGCGCTCGATTCGCACGAAGACCCGGTGGAAGCCGCGGTGCGCGAAGCCTGGGAAGAAGTCGGCGTCGACGTGAACGCCGTCGAGGTGAAAGACGTCTTCCTCGACGACCACCTCAATTGGGGCTACTACACCGTGATCGCTCACGTTCGCGGCGACGTGCTCGTGGACGAAGGCAACTACGAGTCCGACGCTGTCGCGTGGGTGCCCATCCCCGAAGTCGAGTCGTATCCCCTGCACTCCGGGTTGGCCAACTCGTGGCCCGATCTGCGCCCACGAGTCACGGCTACTCTCGGCTGAATGAAGATCACTGCAGCAGTTCTGCGCACCGGTAGCGGCCCGTTCACCATCGAAAAACTCGAGCTGGGTTCCCCCGGACCGCGCGAGGTTCTGGTTCGAGTGGTGGCGGCCGGAATGTGCCATACCGATCTCCTCTCTCGCGAGTTGCCACCCGAGTTCTTCGGCGGGCCACAGGTCTACGGCCACGAAGGCGCCGGCATCGTCGAAGCCATCGGTTCCGAGGTCGAGTCGGTGAAGCCGGGCGACAACGTCGTGCTGTCGTTCAACTCGTGTGGTTCGTGCAAGTCGTGTCAGCGCCGCCGCTACCCGTACTGCTTCAACTTCTCGCTGTACAACATGTCGGGTGGTCGTCCCGATGGCACATCAGCGTTCACTGACGAAGGAGGCCAACGCGTCGGTTCGCACTACTTCGGTCAGTCGTCGTTCGCCACCCATACCATCGCCGCCGAGACGTCCGTGGTGAAGGTGAGCGCATCAGCACCGATTCGAGCCATGGGTCCGCTCGGTTGTGGAATACAGACCGGGGCCGGCGCAATTCTCAACACGTTGGCCGTCGAAGCTGGCACCAGTGTGGTGGTGAGTGGCGCCGGAGCACTCGGCCTCTCCGCGGTGATGGCCGCCAAGGTGGCCGGCGCATCCACCATCATCGCGGTCGATCGTCATCAGAGTCGTCTCGATCTGGCCAAGAAGTACGGGGCCACACACACCGTGTCGGGAGCACCGGCCGACATCACCGCCGCCATTCAGGCGGCCACCGGTGGCGGGGCTGACTACGCGTTCGACACCACTGGCAACGCCGCGGTCGTGCGCGCGAGCCAGGCCGCACTCAACGTGATCGGCACCATCGCTCTCGCCGGTGTGGGCTTCGGCGATCTGAGCGTCGACTTCTTGTCGATGATCAGCGGACGCACCATCACCGGAGTGATGGAAGGCGACTCGGTGCCCAACGAATTCATTCCGCACCTCGCCCAGCTCAACGCCGAGGGGAAGTTCCCGTACCACGAACTCATCACCGAGTTCCCACTCGATCAGATCAACGAGGCCGAGAAGGCCAGTGCGAGCGGTGCGGTGATCAAGCCCGTGCTCGTGATGCCCGACTGACCCCGATCAGGGAACGAGCGCGAATTCGTCGATCGCCCGTGCGAGAGCGTCGAGACCCTGACGGCCGGCACCGAGCACGATGCGATCGGGACGAACCACGACCGCATCGGTTTGCGCGTTGTCGAGAACTCGTCGAGTGACCTGCTCGGGGCGAGCGACGAGGACTTGCGCGTCGACGCGCGCCAGATATGCGAGATCGGCGGCCGTGAGCACCGATTTGTCCGCCACCACGACCGTCCAGCGGCCCGCGAGTATCTCGTCGAAAACGACCCCGTCGAGTCGACCGTCGCTCACCACGTAACCGGCGCCTTCGACGACGAGCGACGACCCCGACAGCGACGGTTGCGGCGCCTCGCCGATGTCGGTTGGATTGGCGGCGCGGGCGGCCAGCATGTTGCGATCGCGTTCGGCTGCTACGGCCGGATCGAGCGTGCAGATGATGCGACCGAAACCCACTGCTGATTCGACGATGCGCTGCACGTGCGGCGAACGTTCGGGTTGGTAGGTGTCGAGAAGCGAATCGTCGGCTCCGTGAATCACCGCCGCCAACTTCCAGGCCAGATTGACCGCGTCACGGATTCCGCTGCACATGCCTTGCCCGAGGAACGGAGGCATCTGGTGCGCCGAGTCACCGGCCAACAACACTCGACCTCGTCGCCACTCGCGAGTGATCAGACCGTGGAAGGTGTACACCGCCGAACGCTCGATCTCCGCGTTACCGAGAGCGAAGTACGGCTCCATCAATTTCTCGATCACGTCGGGGCGGTTGATGTCGTCCGGACTTTCACCAGGAAGAAGCATGAACTCGAAGCGTCGGCGCGGCGCTGGCATCGAAATGATCGTGTGCGGGCGCACGGGGTCGCACACCTGGGCCGCCCGCTGCGGCGGGTTCGGATCGTCACCAGTGACGATGATGTCGACGACCAACCAAGGTTCGTTGAACTCGAGGTCGATCTGACTCACTCCCAGCGCCCGTCGTACGAACGACCTGGCTCCACAACATCCGATGAGCCACGACGCCTCGACCGACGTCGAGCCATCGCCTGTGACGATGTCGACGCAAACCCCGTCGTCGGTGTCGTGGATGGCGGTCACTTCGTGTCCGAGTCGGAACTCGGCTCCGAAGTGAGCGGCTCGATCCCGGAGCAACCGATCGAGCGAGGGCTGATGGAAGAGGTTCGACTGGGCCACCGTGTGATCAGGATTGTTCTTCGACGACATCCGCAGTAGAAGTTCGCCGTTTCCCGAAATGAAGTCCATGCCTTCGTTCGCGATCGACCAACCAGGCGTGTCGAGCCAGCCACCGATCTCGCGCAAGTTGCGCGCGGTCTCGGCGTCGAGATGAGCGGCGCGCGGCAACGGGTAGATGTCGAGGTCGCGTTCGAGGACGACCACCGACAATCCGCGCTTGGCGAGCAATGCAGCGAGCGTGGTGCCCACCGGGCCGGCACCCACGATGGCGACGTCGTACTTCACAGCTGGTTGTCGGCCGTCAGCTGATCTTCGCCCAGCCGGACTTCAGCTGGTCGAGATCAGGCGGGACGATGAACTCGAGCGGCATACGCGGACCCCACGAATTGCCGATGTGCTCGGGACCCACGGGTGTGCGTCCACGAGTTTCCCACTCGATGTCGTCGGTGATGATGTCCATGTCGGAGAAGAACTCGATGAACGATCCGGACGGCTCCATCAGATACCAGAAGAAGTTCGAGCCCACGTAGTGGCGACCGAAGCCCCAACCGTGCTCGGCCACTCCGGCCGCGATGAGGGCGGTGCCGTTGTGTCCGACGTGATCGACGTCGTCGCATTCCCACGAATAGTGCTGGAGTTGTGGGACTTCCGAGTTGACCACGGCCACGTTGTGATGATCGGTGCTGCACCGCAGGAAGGCGATGATGCCCGGGAAGTGGTCGCTCACCTTGAAGCCGAAACCTTCCACGAGGAATCGAATGGTGCTGTCGATGTCGGGGGATCCGATCACGATGTGGCCGAGTCGGCGCGGGGCCCGGGCGCGTGGAATGACTCCACTGGCTCGTTGGTTGATGCGTTCGGAATGGCCAGGAGCATTGAGCGGGAAGACCTCGGACACCGCACTGGGCGGCGCCTCGCCGACTCGGACCGAGAACTCCACTCGCGTGGCGGGATCGGTGGCCACCAGCACGCCGTCACGAGTGGATGACGTGATGCCGAGCCCCGTGAGGCGCGATGCGATCACCGAGATGTCGGACGGATCGTTGGACAGGACGTCGACGTTCAGCAGTCGGCGGAACTCGCCTTGTTCGAGAGTGACTTGCTGGCCACCGTTCGAACCAGCGAACCGAGAACCAGAGGTATCGGTGGTGAAGCCGGCCGCGAGGTAGAAGGCGCGCTGGCGATCAGCGTCGGGAACCGCGACGCGGATGGAGTCGAGGCGATGAAGAGGCACGACGTTTACTTCCCAGCCACGCACACGTTGCGCAGTGTGCCGATCACTTCGGCTCCGCTATCGATCACGTCGCCCGCCTTCAGCAGTCGGCCGCGCGCCATACCGACGCCATCGGGAGTACCGGTGAAGATCATGTCTCCTGACTCGAGTGTGCAGATGCTCGAGAGATACGAGACGAGATACGGGATGGTGAAGATGAGATTCGACGTACGCGAATCCTGCATGCGCTCCCCCGAGACGTCGCACCACAGTCCGATGTCGTCACGGTTGGGGAACGCATCGACCGACACGATGGCGGGTCCGATGGGTCCGTAGGTGTCGAAGCTCTTCCCGAGCGAGAACTGCGGCGGCTTGCCCGCTGTCTGAACCTTGCGATCGGAGATGTCCTGGCCGAGGGTGAGACCGGCAATGTGCGACCACGCCGACGACTCAGCGATGTGCCGTCCGCCCTTGCCGATCACGACGACGATCTCCACTTCCCAGTCGACCGCGTCGCCCGACAACTCGACATCGGCAGTGGGGCCCACGAGGCAGGACGGGAACTTGGTGAAGGTCAGCGGAGCCGGTGGAAGTTCCATGTTGGACTCGGCCGCGTGCGACTTGTAGTTGAGACCGATGCCGAACACCTTCGACGGCTTGGGGACGCACAGACCCGGGGTGCCGGCCGCCTTGGCCGAACCTGCGGCCTTCTCGTAGAGCGACGACAATTCTCCGAAGCGTGCGATGGCGACCATCGGATCGGCCAGTGACTCGTCACCGCCCGTCTTGGCCACGTCGACGAAACCGTCGTCGAACTGGAAAGCCGAACGACCGTTGATGTTGGTGAGACGGAACATGTTTCTCCTTACTCTGCTGGCTGACTGGTGACGCGCAGCGATTCGACTGTGCGCAACGTGTTGGCGAGATGGGCGGTATGAATGCGGATCGTGTCGTCGACGCGCCCAGCCACGGCTGACTCCATCAGCAAACGATGATCGTCAGCGTGAGCGGCCCCACGAGCGAGTGGCTTGGCCACGAACTGGAAGAGACGCGAGCGATCCATGAGTGACTCGATCTCGGCGAGAAGTGTTCGATTCGCGCACCGCGACATGAGCGTGAGGTGAAACGCGCGATGGCGATCGTGCTGTTCGGCAACACCGCGGGCTTTCGTCAGGGCCACGAACGACTCGGTGACCGAGCGTTCGAACGCCTCGTCGACTCCGCGGCCCACCGACTCGCGAAGAGCCACGGGTTCGAGCAAGAGACGCACGGCGTAGATCTCGGCCGCCACCGCGGCATCGACAGTGGCCACCCGCGCTCCGCGTTGCGGCGTCAGATCGACCAGACCCTCGCCGGCCAAACGGCGAACCGATTCGCGAACGGGGGTGGGGGAAACACCCCAGGCCTCGGCGAGGCGTTCGACCGGAATGCGTTCGCCGGGCTGCAGACGCCCCGACAGGATCTCGGCCCGCAGATGACCGTCGGTCCACTCCGAACGGGTGGGCGGCGCGACGGGTGACGGCACACCGCGACCGTAGGTCGTGATGCTGGCTTCGTCAAATAATCTATAAATTCTTCCTCTGCTACGGTGACCTCATGACCGCCATCCCGCGCTTCGATGCGACGGCTTCGGCCGCCGAACTCGCCGAGGCCATCACCACCGCTGGTTGCGCGATCGTCGAACGCCTCGTTCCCGAGTCGACGGTCGACCAGCTGTTGTCGGAGATGCGACCACACATCGATGCGACTCCGCACGGCGGCGACGACTTCTCGGGCCGTCGTACCACCCGCACCGGTGCTCTCCTCGCGCGCTCGCGAGCGAGTCAGGAGTTCATCGCGAATCCTCTCGTCCTCGGTGCCGTGGGCGGCGTACTCGGACCGCACGGAACCAATTACCAACTGCACCTCACCCAGATCATCGCCATCGGTCCCGACTCAGCGGCCCAGCCTCTCCATCGCGATCAGTGGTGCTTCGACTTCTTCCCCTTCCCGGCCGAGATGGATGTCGAAGTTTCGACGATCTGGGCGCTCGACGATTTCACCGAGGAGAACGGCGCAACACGCATCATCCCGTACTCGTTGCTCGATCCGCGCGAGGCCGTGGCCGACGAACATCGGACCGTTCAAGCGGTGATGCCCAAAGGGTCGATCGTGTTGTACTCGGGACGCACGATTCACGGTGGTGGCGCAAACCGTTCCAGTCGTGTTCGCCACGCGCTGAACGTCGACTACGTGCTCGGCTGGTTGCGTCAGGAAGAGAACCAATATCTGTCGTGTCCGCCCGAGGTCGCGCGGCATCTTCCGCCTCATGTGCAAAAGCTGGCCGGCTACGCGATGGGCGCCTACGCACTCGGCTACGTCGATGACGTACGCGATCCGATGGCGCTGTTGTCCGGGGCGACCGGAACGTCGTCGTTCGGCGGCGACGGCAGTGTTTCTCCCAACATCGATCGCCGCTGACTCATGGCCGATTCGCCTTATCTCGAAGTGATCCTCACCGGAACCGGCGTCCCCCACGCCGCTCCCGGCCGAGCCGGGGCCGGAACCTTGGTGCGCTACACACTCGGCAAGAAGCGAGTCGCTCTGCAGTTCGACGCCGGACGCGGCACGGTCATTCGCCTGGCCGAGGCCGGAACACCTCCGCCGTTCATCACTGCGCTCTTTCTCACCCATCTGCACAGCGACCATCTCGTCGACTTGGCCGATGTGGCGATGACTCGGTGGATCCAGCAACAACTCCACAAGACCGGTCCGCTCACGATCGTCACGCCGGAAGGTGGTGCGGCTCGTTTCGCTCGTCGCATGCTCGAACCTTTCGACGAGGACATCGCGGTGCGACGCGAGCACACCGGCTCGGGCCAACCCGAGATCGACCTGCGGGTGTTCGACGGGACGTTCTCTCCGCACATCGTGTGGCGCGATGATGAAGTGGGGGTCACCGTCACCGCCGTTGCCGTTCACCACGAACCCGTTCCTGACGCGTGCGCCTACCGCGTCGACTCGCCAGCCGGATCAGTCGTGATCTCGGGCGACACGCGGGTGTGCCGAGAAGTCGAAGACCTGACGCGTGGTGCCGACATCCTCGTGCACGAGGCCTGCCGCGCCACTGCGATGAGTGCGCAAGTGGCCGGCACCGTGTTCGAGACCATCTTCAGCTACCACGCCGATTCGGTTCCGCTCGGAGCGATGGCCGAGCGGTCGGGCGTTCCGCACCTCGTCCTCACGCATCTGATTCCTGGGGCGAAGGACGAAGCCGAGGAGGCGTTGTTCGAGGCCGACGTTCGACAGGGTGGTTACACCGGCCGAGTGTCTGTCGGCCGCGACCTGATGTCGTTCCGACTCCCCACCTGACCTTGCCCTCATGGGTGCGAAAACCCGGCAAATTTGCCGGTCTGGTTCCCCATGCACTCGGGTCACGCTCCGCATGGGCGGGGATACCGGCAAATTTGCCGGGTTTTCGCACCCATTCAAGGTGGGGCGGGTCACACGAACGTGAGTGAATCGCCGACGCCGATACGTCCGGCTTTCGCGACCCGCGCGTACACGCCCACGTTCTGATCGAGGTCGCGCACGATGTGGCGAAGCACCGCGCGATCCTCCGGAACGTCTTTCCCCACCGCGCGAGTGACCATCACACAACGAGGACACGGTCCCAAGAACTCGATCTCGGCCTCGCCCAACGTCGCCCGACGGCCGCTCCACGAGAACTCAGGATGTCCGGGTTCTTCGCCGGTGTCGATCACGAGGCTGGGCCGAAAGCGCGTCACATCGACAACCGAATCGGGCAACGCATCGCCCAATGCACGTAACGCTGACGTGCTCATGATCATCAACGGCCAGCAGTCGTAGTAGGTGCCGGGAGGCGACTCGAACTCCATCACCTCGGGCGGAAACTGCGCGAGATCGGGCAAGGGTTCGTCGTCGGTTCGACCGAACACCCCACGCAACTCGGCCAGGATGTCGTCGGAGTCAGGCGCACCGCGCCGATAGTGATCGAGATCGGTGGCCGGGGCCAACGATTCGAGGCGAACCCGCTGTCCGATGGCCTCGCTCACCAACTCGTGCACCGACGCATCATCGCTGCGAACGGTTCGACCGTCGGGCAACGCGATTTCCACCACGTCGTCGTTCTTGCGGGCCGAATTGTCGACACGACGCGCGGCCAGACGCATCAAGCCGCCGATCTTCTTGGCCCCCCTGATGCCACCGCGATCGAGATCGCGTACCGCCCAGATGCGATCGCCCACGAGGCCAAGTTGGTCGAGCTCAGCATGATCGACTGTGCCCCCGACCATCGACTTGACCGGGTAGATCCAGATCTGGTGCAGACGCATCAGCGTTGTGTGCCGACCTTCAGGTCCTTGAACGGCATGTCCTTGTCGACCATCGGCTCGCGCGGAAGACCGAGAACACGATCGCCGATGATGTTCTTCTGGATCTCGTCGGTGCCACCGGCGATACCGGACTGGAAGCTGTTGAGCAGACGACGCGCCCACGCTTCACCACGCGAACCTTCGGCCTCCCATGCATCGGTATCGGGACCAACGAGACGGCTGATGAGCGGACGACTCATCCACGAGATGCGCGACCCGTGCAACTTGCCGAGCGATCCGCCGGGACCCGGTACGCGACCTGCCTTCATCTCGGCGCGCGTGCGCATGGCCACCAACGACTTGGCGGTCTCTTCGCTGTAGATACGCATGAGCTCTTGACGCACCACCGGATCGGAGATCTTGCCGTTCTTCTTGGCTACTTCGATCAGACCATCGGCCAGCGTGTGCGTGACACCGCTCGACGAGCCGGTGCCGATGGCCACGCGCTCGAACATGAGCATCGCCGTGGCCTGGTTCCAGCCGTTGTTCAACTCGCCCAACAACCACGACTTCGGAATGCGCACATCAGTGAGGAAGATCTCGTTGAAGTGCTTGCCACCGTCGATCTGGTGAATGGGGCGAATCTCGACGCCCTTGGCCCTCATGTCGAGGATGAACATGGAGATACCGGCGTGCTTGGGAGCATCGGGATTGGTACGCGCGATGACGACGCCGTAGTCGCTCACGTGCGCCAGCGTGGTCCAGACCTTCTGGCCGTTGATGACCCACTCGTCACCGTCGAGTTCGGCCTTGGTCTGCAGACTCGCGACGTCGGAGCCAGCGCCAGGCTCGGAGAACATCTGACACCAGATGGTGCGGCCCGAAATGTTGTCGGGCATGAACGTGCGCTTCTGCTCTTCAGTGCCGAACTGGTTGAGCACCGGCAAGCACATACCGTGACTGATCACGTACTCGAAGGTCATGTCGGGGAACTTGCCGTACTCCTCGCGATAGATCCGCTCGTGAGCGCGGCTGAGACCGGCACCGCCGTACTCCTTGGCGTAGGTGAGCCCGGCCAGGCCGGCTTCGGCCAACTTCAGTTGGAACTCGCGGCCCACACCCACCGAGTTGCCGTCGCGCATGTTGCCGCTGGCGTTCTTGGCGAGGAAGTCGCGGACCTTGGCGCGGAACGCCTCGGCTTCCTGCGGGGAGAGGGTGTCTTCGGTTGCAGTGCTCATGGGGTCATTGTGCCATCGGCTCACCGACCCGGTCCCATCCGAGCCGGTACCGTGCGCCCATGGCCGACCGACGTCACGCCGTCTTCCGCACCATCGCCGACTGCCCCACCGAGTCGTGGTCGTCGCCGACGCGCGGCGCAGTCACCTGGTGGGAACTGATCGGTGGCGACAGCACCCCCACCCATGACATCACGGCCGGAGTGGCCGAGATTCCGGTCGGATCGGCCTCTCCCCCGCGCGGCCATCATCACGACGCCGCCGAGCTCTACTTCATCATCGGCGGCCAGGGTGAGGTCGTGGTCGACGGCCACCCCACTGCGGTCGCGGCGGGATCAGCCGTGTGGATACCAGCCGATGTCGAACACTTCGCGCGCAACACCGGCGACGAACCGCTGCGGCTGTTGTACGTGTTCGGTCGCGACAAGTTCAGCGAGGTTCACTACACGTTCCCGGGCGAAGCCCAGTAACCGACAAGCCCCGTAGACGCGTTCAGTAACGCACCGGCATCGCGTGGATGCCGGCGATGAAACTCGAATGCATGCGCTCCACGGGGCCACCCGGCTCCATGTGCGGCATGCGCATGAGCACTTCGCGGAACATCACGGCCAGTTCGACTCGGGCCACGTGCATGCCGAGGCACAGGTGGGGTCCACCTGCGCCGAACGCGACGTGCGGATTGGGATCACGTCCGACGTCGAACACATCGGGGTCGGCGAACACGTCCTCGTCGCGATTGGCCGCGCCGTAGAACATCACGACACGGTCACCCTTCTTGATCTTCTGACCGCGGATCTCCACGTCGTCCATCACCATGCGCTTGAAGTGCGACACCGGACTCGTGAAGCGCAGCATCTCCTCGATCGCGGTGCCCAACAGACCGTCGACATCGTTCATCAGACGCTGGCGTTGTTCGGGATGTTCGAAGAGCAACTGCATACCAGCGGCCAACAAGTTGCGCGTGGTGTCGCCACCCGCGTTCACGAGCAACAAGAAGAACCACTGGAACTCGGAGTCGGTGAGGCGGTCACCGTCGACCTCGGCGTTGACGAGAACCGTGGCCAGATCGTCGCCGGGGTTGCCTCGTTTGTGGTCGGCGACCGACTGTGCGTACCCGAGCATCTCGCCGATCGCCGCCATCTTCACCTCGGGCGGGGCAATGGCGTCGTCGTTGGTGTGCATGATCTCGGTGAGGTCGTAGAGACGCTCGCCAACGGCGCGCGGCATGCCCATCAGCTCCGCGATGAGACCCGAAGGAAGTCGTCCAGCGATCTCGCTCACGAAATCGCAACTGCCCTTGGCGATCACCGAGTCGACGATCTCGCGCGCGAGTTCTTCGATGCGCGGCCGCAGAAGAGGTGCGTTCTTGGGGGTGAAGCCACGGCTCACGAGCAACTTGAAGCGATCGTGCTGCGGCGGATCCATGTTGAGCATCATCTGGCGACCCGCGTACAGGTTGGCCTCGTCGGGATCGGGCAGCATCACACCCTTCTCCCACGAACTGAACAACTTGGGCGTGCGACTGATGAACTTCACGTCCTCGTGCTTGGTGATGGCCCAGAAGCCCGGGCCGCTGGCCGGATCTTCACGGTGCCAGAACACGGGCGCGTTGGCGCGCAACCACGCGTACTGCTCCCACGGATGTCCGCGCGTGGCGAACGTTTCGGGTGACACGAGATCGATGTCGTCAACGGTGATCATGACTCTCCCCCAAACACTCGGGTCACTTGTGGCCCGACGGACCCACACTACGAGCCGTGCGGTGAAGCGTGAAAGGGTTGTCGGCCCACGATGCACCTTCCACCAGATCGGCCACCCTCCGCGCGAGCACGGGCAAGAACTTGAAACCGTGACCACCCAAGCCCACGCCGACCACGACGTTGCCGACGCGATCGATGAGGAAATCCTCGTCGGGATACGAGGCGTACAGACACGTGGTGACCGAGAGCGGCTCAGGGTCGACACCCGGAACGTTCTCGCGCATCCACTCGCTCACCGCTGCCCGCGCATCAGCATCGGGCTCGGGGCGGATGTCGGGGTCGATCGGACGACCCGTGTAGTGGCCGCCGGCTTTGAGGCGACCATCGGGAGTCGGTAGCCCGTAGTACTCGGGAACGTCGCGACGGATGAACGTGGGCCACGGGGTGTCGATGACCGGACGGAAGAAGAAGACTTGTTCGTCGGTGACCGTGAGCGCAGGGACAGCGGCCGCGAAGTCTCGTCCGCCGTCGATGCGCTGTACGAGCGAATCGAGCAGGCGATCGGCCCACGCTCCCATCGTGAACACTGCGCGGCGCGCCTGCACGGTTCGTACCGCCGTGTGCACAGTGATCAGATCGCCGGTATTCGACACCGCACGCACCGGCTCGGAGAAATGAAGGTCGGCGCCAGCGGCCAAGGCACGATCCTGGAAGAGACGCAACGCCGCGTTGGCATTCACGGTTCCGCAGACCGGTTGCCACAGAACCGGAGTGGTGAATCGGAATCCGGGGAATCGCTTCTGAGCCTCGGCCGAGTCCAACATCTCGACGGGCATCCCCGCGGCGCGACAACTGCGTTCGATCGCATCGAGTTCGTCTGTGATTCCGAAATCGATGCCACCGCCAAGCCTCAGAAGGCCGCCTCCAACCGACGAATCGAGGCTTTTCCATTGTTCGATCGATTCGGCACCCAGGCGCGCGTACATCTCGTCGGTGTACGCAGTGCGCACGATGCGCTCGGTCCCGTGCGAACTACCGCGATCGTGCGCGCGAGCGAAATGATCGAATCCGACGACGCGCAACCCGCGAGCCGTCAGCGTGTGCGCGACGGCCGACCCGAGGCCGCCGCACCCGATGATGACGACGTCGTATACCTCAGGGGCCGACGACATCTTTGAACTGCACGCGCAGATCCTTCTTCAGAGCCTTGCCCGACGGGTTGCGCGGCACGACGTCGACGAAGCGAACGGCAACGGGCTGCTTGAACCGAGCGAGTTTTCCCTCGCAGTGCGCGAGGATGTCGGCCTCGGTCACATTCGGGTCTTTCTTCACGACGATCGCCAACGGTGACTCGCCCCACTTCTGCGATGGAATTCCGATGACGGCGGTCTCGGTGACACCCGGGTGACCCATGATCACGTTCTCGATCTCGGCCGGGTACACGTTCTCGCCGCCGGAGATGATCATGTCCTTGATGCGATCCTGGATGTAGACGTAACCCTCTTCGTCCATGATCGCGCCGTCACCGGTGTGCAGCCAGCCGTCCTTCAACGAATCGGCGGTGGCGTCGGGGCGGTTCCAGTAGCCGAGCATGATGTGGCCGCCGCGAACGAGGACCTCACCTGATTCGTTGGGCGCGCACTCGCTTCCGTCGGGTCGCACCACTTTCACATCGGTGAGGAAGAAGCTCTTGCCCGTGGATCCGGCCTTCGACAGCGCATCGGCCGGCGATGTCACGCAAGCGGGGCCACACGTTTCGGTGAGGCCGTACACCTGGCTGATCTCGATTCCGAGTTTGTAGTAGGC
Source organism: Actinomycetota bacterium (assembly GCA_018882725.1). Taxonomy (GTDB): domain Bacteria; phylum Actinomycetota; class Acidimicrobiia; order Acidimicrobiales; family Ilumatobacteraceae; genus Casp-actino8. Next base: position 23,017 of record VERK01000004.1, read on the forward strand.
CTCGATGAGCGGAACCGGCACCGGGGCCGCACCGGTGAGAAGCCAACGCACGTGCTCGTGCTTGTGCTTGGCCGGATCGTGGACGAGCAGCATGAACTGGAGCATCGCCGGCACGAGGAGACCGTTGTTGATGCGCTCTGAATCGATGAGTTCCCACACCTTGTTCGGATCGAACGCGCGCATGAGCACGTGGGTGCAGCCAACGAAGATGGTTCCGAGCGCTGGAGTGAGCGCACCGACGTGGAACATCGGCATCGGATTGATGTAACGATCGCCCTGGGCCAGATCGGCCGTGGTGCACATCGTGGACAACGCCCAGTACTGCGTGTTGTGCGAGTGCATCACGCCTTTCGGAAGACCGGTGGTTCCCGAGGTGTACATGATGTAGAGAAGGTCGTCACCCGAGGCCGTGACCGGCGGCTCGATCGGCTTCTCCTTGGCGGTTTCGGTCCCGTAGTCGAGCGCGAACGCGGGCTTGTTGGCCGAGTCGCCGACGTAGAGCCACGACTTCACGTCGGTCTTCGAACCGCGCGACTGCAGGTCGCTCACCGTGGCGGCGAACTCTCCACCGAACACGAGGACCGTGGTGCCCGAATCCTTCAGGATGAACTCGAGTTCGTCGGCGACCAGTCGCCAGTTGAGCGGCACGATCACGGCACCCAACTTGGCAGTGGCGAAGAAGGCCGTGAGGTACTCGGCCGAGTTCATGAGCAACAGGCCGACGCGGTCGCCCTTCTTCACCCCGGCGCGAACGAGCAGTTGGGCCGCCTTGTTGGTTTCGGCGTTGAGTTCGGCGTAGGTGTAGCGGCGGTTGGCCGCGACGTCGAAGAGCGCCTCCATGTTGGCATTGACGTGGGCGCGACGGGCCAGGAGATTTCCGATGTTGGTGCTCATAGACCGAAATCGTGGCACAGCCCCGCGCCCCGTGGCTATGGGAACCCGCCGGTTCGTACGTCTGCTCACAGCAACTACTGTGCCGACATGGCATCAGCACAGATCAGCGGCACCACGATCCATTACGAAGACACCGGCGGATCGGGCCCCGCCGTGATCTTGAGCCACGGCTTCTTGATGGATCACACGATGTTCGATCCGCAAGTTGCCGCGCTGAAGAGCACGCACCGCGTGATCACCTGGGACGAGCGCGGCTTCGGTGGCACGCGCGCCACCGGCAAGTTCACCTACTGGGATTCGGCTCGCGACGTGCTCGGACTGCTCGATCACCTCGGTATCGACAAAGCAGTCGTGGGTGGAATGTCGCAAGGCGGCTTCCTGTCGCTGCGCGTCGCACTCACCGCGCCCGAACGCGTACGCGGCCTGATCCTCATCGATACTCAGGCCGGCACCGAAGACGCCGACAAGGTCGAGGGCTACGGACAACTGCACGATGCGTGGATGGCGTACGGATCAGCCGCCGTGCAGGACGTGATCTCCGGCATCATCCTCGGCGCCGGCTCGTGGGATCCGTGGTACGCGAAGTGGGCCGCCATGGACAAGGAGCAGTTCTCGTTGGCGTTCGACTGTCTCATGCACCGTGACGACGTGACTCCACGGCTCGGCGAGATCACTGCACCCGCACTGATCATCCACGGCGACAACGACGCGGCCATTCCGGTCTCGAAGGCCGAGACGTTGCGCGATGGCTTGGGGGGCCCGGCCAAACTCGTGGTGGTGGCCGGCGGCACGCACGCCGCCAATCTCACGCATCCCGAGCCGACCAACGCCGCGATCAGTCGGTTCTTGTCGTCGCTCGCCTGAACGCTTCCCAGTTCGTCGACTTCAGCGCGGTCAGGCCGCGAGCGTGTTGCCGAAGATCTGCCACGCCAGAGCCGACTTCGCCGACAGGCTGAGGATCAAGTACACGCGTTCACCGAAGATGTAGTCGCGCCACTTCCCCACCTGCTTGTACTGCAACCACTGGTTGAGAGCGAACAGGTTGAAGAAGATGAAGATGCTCACGAAGACGCCATACACGAAATTGGGCATCTCGGGTCCAGGACCGAACAGATAGATCACCAGGGCGATCCAGGGCACGATGCCCGCGATGCACCCGAACCAGAACGGGGTGAACCACACCGGCTTGCCCGGTTCGTTGATCACCTCCATGATCCAGCCGAACAAGATCATCGAAACGTTCGCACCCGCGAGGCCGATGAGTGCGGTGATCTCGGTGATGCCGAACACCATGGCGATCATCAGGATCATGAGCGTGGACGACAACGAGTACTCGACCCACCGGAATCGGTTGCGACCCGCCGACAACTCGGTGAGGTAGGCCGCGCGGCCCTTCCCGATGGCAGCGATCGCGTGAAAGAGACTCGAGAGTGCGAGGAAGCCGAAGATCCCCCACGCGATGCGCACATCGAACTGCTGAGTGAGTCGCGTGGGGTCGAGACCCTTGCCGGGTGCGTCGTTGAGGAAGAACGTGGTGACCGGCAGTTTGAAGTCGTTGGCCGCGACGATCACGATGATCGCCTGCACACCGTGCAGGATCGCCGCCCCCACGTTGAGGCGTTGGAGATTGCTGCGGACTTCGTTCGAGATCGGGACGGATGTCATGACACTCCCTTCACCTCCCAAACTACGCCGTCACCGTGACGCAGTCCCGGATACGGACCGAGCCCGTCGTGTTACTTTGCTCGACGATCGTCCGTACCGCGATCGGAGGGAATCATGACCGACACCACTACGCGCCCCGACACTCCGAAGGACGCAACCGAACACACTCGGGCCGCCAATCGGTCGGTAACTTTCGACCTCGACCCCGCCGATTTCGACCGCGCCCGTCGCGGCTGGATCGCGTCGTTGGACGACGTCGTGATCAAGGATTCGCAGGGTCGACGCGCATCGGACGTGAGCCGCTACGGATTTCTCGACGGCGAGTCACCCGACACGGTTCACCCGAGTCTGTGGCGCCACGCCCAACTCAACGCGCACCACGGATTGTTCGAGGTGGCCGAGGGAGTGTGGCAGGTGCGCGGATACGACATCTCCAACATCACCTTCGTGAAAGGCGCCACCGGTTGGATCGTGATCGATCCGCTGACCGTCGAGGCCACCGCTCGCGCGTCCTACGAACTCGTCACGAAACATCTCGGTCATCGCCCGGTCACGGCCGTCATCTACACCCACTCGCATGCCGATCACTTCGGCGGAGTTCTCGGCGTGACATCGCAAGAAGAGGTCGATGCCGGCCGTTGCCGCGTGATCGCCCCCGAAGGATTCCTCGCCGAAACCGTGGGTGAGAACGTGATCGCCGGGCCGGCCATGAGCCGGCGTGCGCTCTATCAATTCGGCCCTCTGCTACCGCCGGGTCCACGAGGACACGTGAATTGTGGTCTCGGTCTGTCGATCCCGATGGGCCCACCCGGTCTCATCGCACCCACCGAAGAGATCACGCGCACCGGCGAGGAAAAGGTGGTCGACGGTGTCCGTATCGTCTTCCAACTCACACCCGAGACCGAAGCGCCGGCCGAGATGAACTTCTTCTTCCCCGAAGGCGGCTGGTTGTGCATGGCCGAGAACTGTTCGCACACGATGCACAACCTCGTGCCCATTCGTGGAGCGTTGGTTCGTAACTCGCTGCAGTGGTCGAAGTACATCAACGAGGCCATCGAACTGTTCGGCAGCCAAACGACGTTGGTCTTCACCTCGCACAACTGGCCCCAATGGGGCCACGACGACGCTGTTCAGTTCTTGCAGTTGCAGCGCGATCTGTATCGCTGGATGCACGACCAGACGATGCGTCACGCAAATCACGGGTTCACGCCACTGGAGATCGCCGACCACCTCGAGTTGCCCGAAGAGTTCCAGGCGGCCACGCACACCCGCGGCTACTACGGCGACTTGGTTCACAACTCGAAGGCCGTCTACCAGCGGTACCTGAGTTGGTACGACGGCAACCCAGCCAACCTCGACAAGTTGCCACCCAGCGACGTGGGTGCCCGCTACGTCCGTCTCGCTGGTGGACCCGATGCACTCCTGCGTGAGGCACGCCGTTGTTTCGCCGAGGGCGACTACCGATGGGTCGCGGAGTTGGTGAATCATCTGGTCTTCTCCGACCCGTCGAACGTCGAGGCTCGACACCTACAGGCCGACGCGCTCGAGCAACTCGGATACCAGAGTGAGTCGACCACGTTCCGCAACGCGTATCTGATGGGGGCACAAGAACTACGTCAAGGCCCGCCGCAGCTCGGTAACTCGGAAGTGCGCGGGCGCGGACTCCTGAAGGCGATGACGATCGAACAGGTTTTCGACACGCTTGCCGTGCGTCTGAAGAGTGAGGCCGTCGCGGGCGTGAAGTTGTTCGTGAACTGGACGTTCCCCGACATGGTCGGAACTCCTGATGAAAAGTGGGTGCTGGCCCTCTCCAACCGGACGCTCTACGCGGTGCAGGGACGGCACCAGGACGGAGCCGATGCGTCGATTCGCCTCGATCGCGCGTTGCTGCTGCGGATCAT
>VERK01000128.1 GCA_018882725.1 Actinomycetota bacterium
AGTGGCGCAGTGGTAGCGTTCCTGCTTTGGGTGCAGGAGGTCGGGGGTTCAAATCCCCCCTCCCCGACTCTCGACGACGAGCCGTGCTGTGGCAGGGTTCGTCCATGAGCATTCTCGATCTTCCGATTCATCGTCTCGACGGTTCACCCTCGACTCTCGGGTCGTTCGGCGCCAAGGCGTACCTCGTGGTGAACGTCGCGAGTAAGTGCGGCCTGACCCCGCAATACACCGGACTCGAAGACCTCCAGAAGCGTTACGGCGCCAAGGGTCTGAGTGTGGTCGGAGTTCCGTGCAATCAGTTCGCGGGCCAGGAGCCCGGGTCACCCGACGAGATCGCCACGTTCTGCTCGGTCACCTACGGCGTCACGTTCCCGCTCACGGAGAAGATCGACGTGAACGGCGACGGTCGCCATCCCATCTACAACGAACTCACCCAGGTGGCCGACGCCGAGGGAACCTCTGGTGACATCCGCTGGAACTTCGAGAAGTTCCTCGTGGCCGGCGACGGTCGCATCGTCGCTCGCTTCAGCCCGATGGTCGCACCCGACGATCCGGCGATCGTCGGCGCCATCGAACAATTGCTGGGCTGACTCGGCCGCGAGATTCCCGGGCTCGATCAGCCCAGGTCGGTCGCCGCACCGGTGAACTGCGACTGATACAGACGGTGGTACGCGCCTCTGGCTCGTAGCAACTCGTCGTGTGTTCCCTGTTCGACGATCGCCCCGTTCTCCATCACCAAGATGACGGTCGCGTCTCGAATGGTCGAGAGGCGGTGGGCGATCACGAAACTCGTTCGGTCGCGACGCAATGCCGACATCGCCTTCTGAATGAGCACTTCCGTGCGTGTGTCCACCGAACTAGTCGCCTCGTCGAGGATCAAGATGGCAGGGTCGGCCAGGAACGCGCGGGCAATGGTGAGGAGCTGCTTTTCGCCCGCACTCACCGCGGCACCTTCACCGTCGAGCACCGTGTCGTAGCCGTCGGGCAACGAGTGAACGAAACGGTCGACGTACGTGGCCTTGGCCGCCGCAAGAATCTGCTCCTCGGTTGCCTGCGGATTACCGAAGGCGATGTTCTCGCGGATCGTGCCGTTGAACAACCAGGTGTCCTGAAGCACCATGCCGATCTGTGACCGCAACGCCGAACGCGGAATCGCCGAGATGTCGCGACCGTCGAGAACGATGCGTCCGTCGTCGAGTTCGTAGAAGCGCATCAAGAGATTGACGAGGGTGGTCTTGCCGGCCCCCGTGGGCCCGACGATCGCCACGGTCTCACCCGGTCGAGCCTCGAACGACAAGTTGCTGATGAGAGGACGATCGGGTGAATACGAAAACGACACGTTCTCGAAGCGGACGTCACCGCGCGTCGGTTCCGGCGGCGCCTCCCCCTGATCGGAAGACTGCTCGGTTGCGTCGAGTAGTTCGAAGACACGCTCGGCCGACGCCACACCCGACTGCAGAACGTTGAACATCGATGCCGTCGTTGTGAGCGGCACCGTGAACTGGCGCGAGTACTGCGCGAACGCTTGGATGTCACCCAGAGTCAGGGCACCAGACGTGACACGCATTCCACCGATCACGGCGATGGCCACGTAGTTGAGGTTGCCGAGAAACATCATCACGGGCTGGATGGATCCCGACATGAACTGGGCGCCGTCGGCCGCCTCGAACAGATCCTGATTGGTCGTCGCGAAACGAGCTTCCACGTCGGCTTGCTGCCCGAAGGCCTTGACGATCGCGTGACCCGTGAACGTCTCTTCGATGATTCCGTTCACCTGGCCAGTCTTCGACCACTGGGCCATGAACTTGGCCCGTGACCGCTTGGCAATGCTCTTGGTCGCGAAGAGCGAGATGGGGATCACGGCCAGCGCAATGAGGGCGAGCAGGATCGAGACGTCGAACATCATCACCAGAACACCGATGATCGTGAGCACCGACGTGAGCAACTGGCTGAGCGACTGCTGGAGGCTCTGCGAGATGTTGTCGATGTCGTTGGTGACCCGACTCAGCAGGTCGCCGCGCGAGTTCTGATCGACGTATGACAGTGGCAACGCATGAATCTTCGCTTCGACGTCGCGTCGGAGCCTGAACATGGTGCGCTGAACCACGCCAGCAAGGAGGAAGGCCTGGAGGTAACCGAGTAGATACGAGCCGACGTACACGGCCAGGGCCAGACCCAGGGTCCGGTGCAGGCGGCCGAAGTCGATTCCGTCCGAGAACAGGCCTTCGAACACGATGTCGGTGGCCCGCCCGAGAATGCGCGGCCCGAGCACGACGAGCGTCACGCTGAAGACAGCCAGGACCATGATGACGATGACCACGGTTCCGTCACGACCGAGTCGACGCGCGAGGCGGCGCGACGTTCCCCCGAAGTCCTTCGACTTCTCGGTGGGGATTCCGACCGAGTGGAACCGGCCGGTCCGCATCTCGGTGACCGAGGCGCCGCGGGGCTGATTCATGCCGCGCCTTCCTCGCTGTACTGCGACTGAACGATCTCTTGATAGGTCGGACACGACACGAGTAGTTCGTCGTGTGTTCCGAGTCCCATCACGTCACCGTCTTCGAGGACCAAGATGTGGTCGGCCTGGCGAATCGTCGACACGCGCTGGGCGACCACGATCATCACCGCGTCACGAGTGATCGGCGCGAGGGCTGACCGCAACCGCGCGTCGGTGGCGAGGTCGAGGGCCGAAAAGGCGTCGTCGAACACGTAGAACTCGGGGCGACGAATCACCGCGCGGGCGATGGAGAGTCGCTGTCGTTGACCACCCGAGACATTGGCTCCACCTTGCGTGATCGGCGCCTCGAGTCCGCCCGGCATCTGCGCCACGAAGTCGGCCGCTTGTGCGACGTCGAGCGCCTCCCACATCTCAGCCTCGGTGGCGTCGGTCTTTCCGTATCGGAGGTTCGATGCGACGGTGCCCGAGAAGAGGAATGGCTTCTGAGGAACGAGCCCGACTCGCGACCAGATCACTTCGGGAGCGAGGTCGCGAACGTCGACACCGTCCACCAACACCGAGCCGGCGGTCGCGTCGACGAGGCGAGGGATCAAGTTGACGAGAGTCGTCTTTCCCGAACCCGTGCTGCCGATGATGGCGAGGGTCTCCCCCGGGCCAACACGGAACGAAACGTCGCGCAACACCGGTTCGGCCGCTCCGGGATAGCTGAAACCGACGTGACGGAACTCGAGGGTGGCCCGCTCGTCAACAGTCGTGCGAGCGTCGGGCGAGATCACCACCGACGTCTGGGTGTCGAGAACTTCCACGATGCGCTCGGCGCTCGCTGACGCTCGCGGCCACATGGCCGCCATGAAGGTCGACATCAGCACGGCCATCAAGATCTGGATGAGATAGGTGAGGAATGCGAGCAGCGACCCGATCTGCGTCGAGCCGTCTTCCACTCGCGAGGCGCCGACCCAAACCACCGCCACACACGACGCGTTGACCACCAGCGTGACCGTCGGGAACATCAGGCCTTGAAGTCGCCCACCCCGCAAGGCAGTGGAGGTGAGCGATGAATTGGCCGATCGAAACCGTTCGATCTCCTCCGGCTCTCGCACGAATGCTCGAACGACGCGAATACCCGTCAGTTGCTCGCGGAGGATCTCGTTGATCCGGTCGACCTTCTCCTGCATGACTCGGAAGTTGGGCACCATGCGGCCGATGATGTTGGCGAGAAGGAACACGACCACGGGAATCGCCACCACGATGATCCACGACAGACCGGCGTCTTCGTGAATGGCCAGGGCGACTCCGGCCACCGCGGTGAAAGGCGCGGCGAGCAGCATCGTGCATGTCATCAGGACCAGCATCTGAACCTGTTGTACGTCGTTCGTGATGCGGGTGATCAGCGACGGCGACCCGAAAGAATTGAGTTCGCGAGCTGAGAACGAGTTGACCTGATGGAAGAGCGAGGCCCGCAGGTTGCGGCCGAAGCCCATGGCGATGCGCGCTCCCCAGCGGACGGCCAGAACCGAGAACAGCACCTGGATCAGCGACACTCCGAGCATCACCAGACCCAGACGGCCGATGTATCCGGTGTCACCACGCGCGACGCCCTTGTCGATGATGTCGGCGTTGAGAGTCGGAAGCAGGAGCCCAGCCACGGCTTGGATGGCCTGGAAGACGACGACCACGGAGAGAACCCTTCGGAAGGGCTTCAACGACTCGGACAGCAACCGCTTCAACACGCCTGAGCGACGATAGCCCCCGATCTAAGGTCGAACCATGAGCGGGATTCCCGTGATCGACCTGTCGCGTTCAGGCTCGGCTGATTCCATCGCCCGAGCCAGCGAAGAAATCGGATTCTTCTGCGTGACGGGTCACGGTGTGTCCGAATCGATCCTTCGCACGTCGTGGCGAGCGGCTCGTGACTTCTTCGATCTTCCTCTGTCGGCACGGATGAGAGTTGCCATGCCGTACGCGGGGTATCCGTACGGCTACTCGCCGTTGTCGGGGGAAACGCTGGCCCGCTCGCTCGGAGACGCCGCGCCGCCCGACCGCAAGCAGTCCTTCGCGATCGGTCCGGTCACTAAGCCCTCACACACGATCACCGATCCCGACGAGGACTTCGCATGGTCACCCAATCTGTGGCCCGATGAACTTCCAGCGCTTCAGGAATCGTGGACTGCGCGCTACAACGCGTTGAGTCGACTCGCCGCTCACCTGCTGTCGCTCATGGCCGAATCGCTTCGCTTGCCCAGCAACTACTTCGACGCGATGATCGACCGACACACGAGTGCGATGCGCGCGCTCGACTATCCCGGGGCCAACGATTCGTCCGTCGCGATCGCCGACGGACAATGGGGCGCGAGCGCCCACACCGACTACGGCACACTCACCATCCTCGAGACCGACCCCCATCAACCCGGACTTCAAGTGCGCCGCTCGGGCGACGAGTGGGTGGACGTCGATCCACCGAGCGGCTCGCTCGTGGTGAATCTGGGTGACGCGATGGAGCGCTGGACCAACGATCGCTGGCGATCGACGTTGCATCGGGTGACGATCCCGGCTGGTCGACGACAGTCGATCGCGTTCTTCCACAACGCCAATTGGGACGCAGTGATCGATTGTTTGCCCACGTGTCTCGCCGCAGGCGAAGTGGCTCGGTACTCGCCCATCGCAGCCGGACCGCACCTCATGGGCAAGTTCACGTCCACCGTCAACCGATACTGAGTCCTCGAACATCTAGGCTCGCCCTGATGATCGATTGGGCCGCGGACTTCATCGACGCAATCGGACTCCTTGGCGTGGCGGCCTTAGTCGCGCTGGAGAACATCTTCCCGCCCATCCCTTCCGAGCTCGTCCTCCTTCTCACCGGCTTCAACGTGAGCGAGACGCGATTCGGTTTCGTGGGGGCGATCGTTTTCGCCACGATCGGATCGGTCGTGGGTGCCTACTTCCTCTACGGGATCGGTCGTCTTCTCAACGAGGATCGCCTCGAAGCATTCCTCGCTGGTATCGGTCGGTTCGTTGGCCTGAAGAAGTCGGATGTTCACAAGGGTTTCCAGTGGTTCGAGCGCCACGGAACTCTCGTCGTGCTCTTCGGTCGGCTGGTACCCGTGGTGCGATCGGTCGTGTCGATACCGGCCGGAGCCGACAAGATGCCGCTCGTGCGCTTCACCGCGCTCACCGCGTTCGGTTCATTCGTGTGGAACACGATCTGGATCTCGATCGGCTGGGGCCTGGGCGACCAATGGAAGAAGGCGGGGCGCTGGGGGGATTACATCCAGTACGGCGCCATCGCGCTGATGGCGATCGGCCTGGTGGTCCTGATCGCCCGTGCTCGTCGGAGGTCCGGCTCGCTAACATGAGCCTCCCTTGCGGGTGTAGCTCAATGGCTAGAGTTCCAGCCTTCCAAGCTGGCTATGCGGGTTCGATTCCCGTCACCCGCTCCACATGGCGGTGTTCACCGAGATTCCCGAGATCTCCGCGGCGTCGTGGCGTCACGGCGACGGTGGTTCCGCCGCTCGTGATCTCGTGCGCGTCTGCCACGAGGTCGGGTTCTTCACCCTCGTCGACCACGGAATCGACCGGGGGTTTCTGGATCGCTACTTCGCTCAGCTGCGTTCGTTCTTCGCCCTCCCCCGCGACGTCAAACAGCAGATCGCGAAGGTCAACTCGCCGTACTTCCGCGGCTGGGAAGACATCGGTTCCGAGCTGACCGACAACAAGATCGACCACCGCGAACAACTCGATCTCTCGTCGGAAAACCCGCCCTACCCCACCCCGGCCCATCCGGCCTACCTGCGCATCGACGGACCGAATCAGTGGCTTCCGGAGTCCACACTGCCCGGCTTCCGTGAGACGGTTCTCCAGTTCTTCAGTCTCATGGGTGATCTCGCCAACGAACTCATGGCGGTACTGGCCCGCGGCCTGGACCTGCCTGCCACCACATTCCGCGATCGTTTCGGTGAACGTCCGTACTCATTGGTGAAGTTGATCTCGTACCCGACGACACCCAAGGGAGAAGCTGGCGTCAACGGCCACAACGACGCCGGATTTCTCACGTTGTTGCTCCAGCACGGTGTGGGTGG
>VERK01000129.1 GCA_018882725.1 Actinomycetota bacterium
TGCGCACCGTGCCCGGGGTGATCCCGGCCACCGCCAATTCGTCGGGCGTGAGTCCGGCGTGCGTGGTCGACGCCGGATGGGTCACCAAGGTCTCGGGGCCGCCCATCGACGTGGCCGGTCGGCACAACCGCACCGCTTCCACGAAACGTGCCCCGGCCTCGCGGCCACCGGCCAATTCGAACGCCAGCACTCCCCCGAACTGCGTGTACTGCCGTTGTGCCAAGGCGAACTGCGGATGCGATTCGAGACGCGGGTGGCGAACCCAGTTCACGGCCCGATGCGCCTCGAGCGCACGACCCACCGCCACCGCGGTCTGCTCTTGCTGACGCAACCGCGGACCGAGTGTGCGCAATCCGCGCAGACCGTTCATCGCGTCGAACGGTGACGCGCACGCACCTTGCAACACCGCAAAACCCCACAACGCGTCGATGAGATCGCGCTCGCCGGCCACCACGCCGAGCGTCGCGTCGTTGTGACCCGCCATGGCCTTGGTGGCCGAGTGAATCACCAACTGCACACCGTGCTCCAACGGTCGCACACCGAGCGGAGTCGCCAACGTGGAGTCGACCGCGGTGATGGGACCCTTGATGGCGCCCAACTCGTCGAGATCGACCAGATCGAGTAACGGATTGGCCGGTGTCTCGGCCAGCACCAGCATCGTGCGACCCGGAATCACCGCCTCGGCGAACGCGCCCGGTTTGGTTCCGTCCACGAACGTGACGTCGATGCCGAAACGCGGACACACACCGGCCAGCAACTGCGTGGTGCCGCCGTACGCCTGCTTCTGCGCCACCACGTGATCGCCCTTGCTGCACAACCCGAGCACCACACCAGTGATCGCACCCATGCCCGAAGCGAACGCGCGCGCGGCTTCGGCACCTTCCAACTCGGCCACCGCCGCTTCGAACGCGTTGATGGTGGGATTGCCGTGGCGGCTGTAGAACTCGGTGGCACGCGACGAATGCGCCATGCGCTGCCCGTCGGCCAGGGTGTCGATCTCGAAGGTGGTGGATGCCCACAGGACCGGGGCCATCGCACGAATACCCGGTGTACGGCCACTGTGCACGGCTGTGGTCTCGGGATGCGCGGCCTTGTCGGCTCCGGTGTTCGACGGCTCGGTCACGGACATCAGTCAACCAAGACCGACCCCGGCCGAGCCCAGGAATTCAGGTTTCCCGAAAAGTTCGGGCGAAAAGTGCGAGGGACCGCGACGGTCGTCCTCTCTCTCGGTGTCCGCAGCGTGCGGACGACACAACACCACACAGCCGAGAAAGGATTCTCATGTCATCCCGCAACGATCGTCGCCCCTTGGTGTCGGTCCCCGACGCCGCACCCCGAGCCCTGGTGGCCTTGGCCCATCATTCGGATCGCCGCACCACCGAGAACGCGCTGTCACTGGCCGGTTTCACCGTGCGCGCGACCGACGACCTCACCACGCTCGACGCTCTGGTCGATTCGTTCGAACCAGAAATCGTCGTGCTCGACACTCGCGAAGCACACCCGAGCGCGGAGCCATTCGTGGAGACGATCAGACGTTCTCCCGACGTGTACTCGATCGTGGTCGGTGCCGACTCGCGCGAGCAGCGACTGTCGGCACTCGAACGCGGGAACGACGACGTGGTCTCGTCGGAGGTGACCCCCGAAGAGATCGCTCTGCGTTGCCGGTCGATGGTCATGCGCGCGCGTCGCCATCGTGCGGTCGAAGAAGTGAGCACCAGCAAGAACTTGGTGTTCGGACCTCTCTCGATCGACACCGGCCGCCGCGAGATCAAGGTGAACGGTCATCTCATCGCGGCCACTCGCCTCGAGTACGACTTGTTCGCCCGTCTCTGCGAGACACCGTTCGAGGTGACGAGCCGCGCCGCTCTGATCGAGTCGGTGTGGGGCCCCAATTGGTACGGCGACACCCATGTGGTGGACGTACACCTGTCGAACCTGCGTCGCAAACTTCGTCATCGCGCCAGCGACGTGCAGTTCATGCACACCGTGCGTGGCGTGGGGTTCCGGTTGTCGGACGACATGTTCGCGAATCGCCGGTTGCGTCCGCTGACCGCGCGCAGTGCGTAATCGCTACTGGTACTCGGCGGTGATCCACCACCGACCCGCGGCCACTTCGGCCAGATAGGCCCGTGTCTCGTCGGCGTCGCGCACGAGCAACTGGAATCGCGCCGCTCGACGAGCCCGGGTGTCCCACCAGCGTTCGTCGACCGGCCACGGCCCGGCCCACGACACCACGGGGCAACGGCGATCGCCCAACAGCAACGTGCACGGTGCCGCACTGACCACACCGCGTCCACTCACCGACACCGTGCGATCGTGTTGGTCGAGTACCGACACGGCGATGGGTTGGGCGTGCACCACGGTGGGCGATGGCGCGGGCAACGCCCCGGGCCAGGGTGGAGCATCGGTGGGTCGTTCGACCGCGAGTCGACCATCGGCACCGAGTTCGGCCACCGGTACGAGTTCGTACACCTGATGCGGATCGCGACCACCACGCCACGACGCCACATCGACCGATCGCGGACCCAACAGACCGATGAGACGTGTGATGGTCTTGACCGCGGCGTCGTCGGCCTGTGAACGCTCACCCCAGAAACCCATCTGCGTTCCGGAGTCGTGACGTACGTCGGTGGGTGTGATGCGCAACAACACGATGCCAGCCGACGGCGGATCGTCACCGTTGATCCAGCCGTCGAGTTGCCAACGCACACGATCGACCAGAGCCGAAGCACGCAACCCCTCGGAGCGATACCACACTCGCCGCGAGACGTCACCGTGATCGGATTCGGCCTCGACGATCACGCGTGTGCAAACCTGACCGTGATCGATGAGATGTCCGTCGAGCCGATCGGCCAACGCCTTGGCCGCGAACACCAGCATGTCGAGTTGTGGCACCGGATCGTCGAAGATCTGTTCGACGCTGAGATCGTCGGGAGGTGCGGCCGCCGATGGTGGCGTGTCGTCGGCTCCGGTGGCCAGACGATGCAGACGCTCGCCCAGAGCGCCGAAGCGATCGAACAGATGCACGGGCGACAACGCCGCCACATCACCCAGACACGCCAAACCCAGTCGTTCGAGCAGATCGACGAGTTGCGGATCGCAGCCAGCCGTGGCGGCCAGCACCGACACCGGATGCGGGGCGAGGAACTCGGTGGTTCGTTCGGTGGGCACCACCACCGGCTGGCCACGTTGCACCGCGAGCCGCGCCGCGAGTGTGGCGGCCAACCGACCATCGGCGATACCGATACCGAAACCACCGCCGGCCACGGCGGCATCGGTCAGACCGTGCACCGCGAGCTGACTCAGACGTTGTGCGAGTGCGTCGTCACCACCCACGTAACGCGATGGCCCGCGCGTGGCCATGAGTAGGCATCCTGGCGACTCGACGTCGAGCAACGGAACGAGTGAACCGACCGAACGCACCACCGGTTCGAAACAGCGCGCATCGCGATCGGGGTCGTGCGGTACCAGTACGAGGTGTGGACACGCACCCTGAGCCTGACGTTTGCGTTGACCCGCGCGCACACCATCGCGTTCGGCCGCGGGCGAACAGCACACCACACGCTGCGCGTGCAGAACGGCCAGCGGTGCGTGCGGATCGAACTGCGGACCCCGACCGGCGCGTCCGGAGAGAACAGCCGCCGTGAGCGGCCAGGCCGGGCTCCAGACCACGGCACAACGCGGCGGTGTCATGTCAGCCGGTGCGGCGCAACGGAACGACGGCGCCTTCGTGCACCACGGGTTCGAGTGCTCCGGTGGGCCCGGGCAACCACACGTCGTGACACGTGCTGCGAGCGTGACGGCGGCCATCGAGTTGCAACGACACGCGTCGCCTGTGCAGATGACCGTGACCGTGGCCCAGACCTTCCCACTCGTGCACCGATGACACGAGTTGCAGATCGATGCTCAATGCACCCGCTGAACCCACCACCACCAACACACCACCGCGTGATTGCACGCGCGTTTGCAGACGGCGCGCGAGTGACGGCGGCAGCGCGGCCGTGGTGGCTCGCGACAGCACCACCACATCGACACCATCGACGAGCGCACTGAGTGCATTGGGAGCATCGGCGTCGGCGAGTGTGCTGATGAACACCGTGCGCGACACCGCCACACCGAGTTCGGTGGCGGCGGCAACACCGAGTTCGGGAATGCCCACCACACCGGCCCACGAACCACCTTGGGTGGGCGCGACCATGAGCGCGAGCGCACACGACATGGCGGCCGTGCCCGTGCACTGCACGGTGTGACCGCGCGTGAGCGCCGGAACCAGTGGCTGCAACACGGAATGCACCGGCAAGGTGCGTTCGCGCGCGAGGGTGAGTGGCGCGTGTTCGCCCACCACGGCGCGCACAGCCCGTTGACGCTCGGCCGGGGGCAGATCGGCGAGGGTGCGACGGACGGACTCGAGGGCCATGGTGGCGACACTATCGAACAGGTGTTCGATGTTTTCCCGTCACGACATCGGGCCGGCGCGGCATCGGGACATCTGCCGCACCCGATCAGGAGATTCGCCGGCGGGGTCGTTGCCACGAACCAACTACGACCAGGTCATGACGACTTCTCCCAACCATCAACAGCCCGCCCCGAGCCGCCACCCCGCCCTCGGACACGCCCGACCCGACCTGGTGGTGGTCACCGGTGCCGGCGGCATCGGACTCGCCGTGGCCCGCCGACTAGGCGCTGGTCGACCCATCGTGTTGGCCGATCGCGACGTCGCACATCTGCGTCATGGTGCGGCGTTGTTACGTCACGACGGCCACGTGGTGCACGAGGTACCCACCGATGTGGCCGAACCGGCCGCGGTGGCGCATCTCGCCGCAACGGCCCAGCAGCTCGGTGTGCCACGGGTGATCGTGCACACCGCCGGCCTGTCACCCGTGCAGGCACCACCCGCACGGCTGGTTGCCGTCGACGTGTTGGGAACCGCGCTCATGATCGATGCGTTCGCCGAGATCGTCGAACCCGGTGCGGTGATGGTGTGCATCGCGTCGATCGCCGGTGCGTTGACTCCCCTCCCCGCTCACGACGAGAACCTCTTGGCCACCACTCCCACCAAAGACCTCGCCCGCCTCACGCTTCTCGATCCCAAACATCTCGACGGATCACGGGCGTACGGAGTGGCCAAACGAGCCAACCAGTTGCGTGTACAGGCCGCTGCGGTGCCGTGGGGCCGCAAAGGTGCGCGCATCGTGTCGGTGAGCCCGGGCATCGTGGCCACGCCCATGGCCACGGCCGAATTCGAGAGCCCGTCGGGGTCGGTCATGCGCCAGATGATCGAAGCCTCCGCCCTCCAACGCATCGGAACACCCGAGGACATCGCGGCGGTGGTCGACTTCGTGGCCAGCCCGAACGCCGCTTTTCTCACGGGAATCGACGTGATCGCCGATGGTGGAACCGTGGCCGCAATGCGCACGGTGGGAGCGTCGCTCGAAGATCTGGTGAGCGTCGGCTAGTTGTTCGAGGCGTCGGCGTCCGACTGACGACGCGACTGTGCGCCGTTGCCACCCGACTCACTCGGCGTCTTCTTACGCGTGGTCTTCGGTGCGTTCGACTTCGCCTTGTCGGATTCGCGAGCCATCTCGTCGTCGACCGTGTTACTGCCACGCGTGATGGAGTCGAGCAACTCGATGAACCCGCGCGCGCCGTTGGCGTAGAAGTCGGCGCCGATCTCGCGGGCGTGATCGGGTCCGCTGATGGCCGATCCACCGAGGACCACCGGCACTTCGTCGCCGATCGCACGACGCAGCGTGCGCACCACGTCGATCGCGCCTTCGACCGACTCGGTGGTGGTCACGCTCACACCCACCGCGGTGAGGTTGTTGATCTTGGACGCGGCGTGCACGAACGAGTTGGCCGGCGTGTCGGCGCCGAGATCGAACACGTCGTACCCCTCAAGACGCAGGAGGTCGCCGAGCATGGCGAGTGCCAACGCGTGACGTTCACCCGACGGGCCGCCGATGAGCACTTCACCGCGGCGACGACCGCGGCGCACGAAGCGCGGGCTCATCTGACCCACGAGTCGTGTGGCGATAGCCGTGGCTTGGTGTTCGATCGCAATGTCGATCTCGCCGCGCGACCACTCGTCGCCGATGCGCGCCATCGCCGGTGCGAGGATCTCGAGATACACGGTGCCGATTTCGCCGCCGGCGTCGATCGCGCGTTGAAGAACTCCCCACGCTCCGCCGGCATCGGCGTTCACGAGGCACGCGTGCAATTCGTTCACGTAGTCGCCGGTACGACGGGAATCTTCTCCGGTGCGCGGACGTTCTTTGCGTTCGTTGAGACGTTGACGGAATTCGTCGATCGCTTGCGGCGAGACCTGCCACACGCCCTTCACGCGGGTGGCGGCCAACTTGCCTTGGCGCACGTAGCGGTAAGCAGTCATGTAATGGACGCCGAGCCGCTCAGCGGCTTCTTCCAGCGTCAAGAACTCGGTGCTCACGGGCGACAGGCTAAAGAAAATTCAACGTCGAAGGAGGGTTGTGCTCACTCGGAAACCAAGTTACAGAG
>VERK01000329.1 GCA_018882725.1 Actinomycetota bacterium
CTCACAAGCAGCCGTGGGTCGACCTGCCCGGTATGGCGATCTCGATGGAGCGCGAATAACTCAGCGGTTGCCGATCAACGGTTGTACGTGTAGAAGCCGCGGCCGCTCTTACGTCCGAGCAGTCCGGCGTCGACCATTCGGAGCAGCAACGGCGGAGCGGAGTAGAGCGGCTCCTTGAATTCTTCGTACATCGACTGCGCGACGGCGGCGGTCGTATCGAGCCCGATCAGGTCGGCCAACGCCAAAGGCCCCATCGGATGCGCACAGCCGTGCACCATGCCGTTGTCGATGTCTTCGGCCGAGGCGAAACCCGATTCGAACATGCGAATCGCCGACAAGATGTACGGGATCAAGAGAGCATTGACGATGAAGCCGGCGCGGTCCTGCGACTGGATGAGGTTCTTCGACAACTGATCTCCGGCGAAAACACCAACCCGCCGAGCGGTGTCGTCGCTCGTGAGAAGCGAGCGAACGACTTCGACCAGCGGAAGAACCGGCACCGGGTTGAAGAAGTGCAGACCCACCACCTGCTCGGGACGGTTGGTGGCCATGGCCAACTTCATGATGGGAATCGACGACGTGTTGGTGGCCAGGATCGCGTCAGCCGCCTCGACCGTCTGGCTGAGACGCCGGAACACGTCGACTTTCAACTCGTCGATCTCCGGCACGGCTTCGATCACCAGTTCGCGATCGGCCAGCGCATCGAAGTCGTGGGTGACGAACAAGCGCTTGGAGATCGCAACGACATCGGCGTCGGACAACTTGCCGCGCTGAGCCGCCTTCTCGAGCGACTTCTCGATGCGGTCGAGCCCGGACTTGGCGGCCACGTCGGTGGCTTCTACGACGACGACGTCACAACCCGATCGCGCCGAGACCTCGGCGATTCCCGCACCCATCAGGCCGCACCCGACAACGCCGATCTTCTGAAGAGTCATGGGTGCAGTGTAAATCGTGGCGCCCGGCTCTCCCGTCGGCCCCGGACATCGACTGCCTAGGATCGTCGCGTGACTCCGCTGTGGACACCGACATCCGATCGGATCGACCACAGCAACATCGAAGCGTTTCGTCGAGCCATCGCGTCAACCGACGACTCCGTGACCGATACGGTCGCACTTCACCGGTGGTCCGTGGAGAAACCCGATGTGTTCTGGCGCGAGGTCTGGGATCGGTGCGGCGTGATCGGCGAACGCGGCGACATCGACGTGACGACGAATGACGACCTTCGCCTCACTCGGTTCTTTCCCAACGCATCGATCTCCTTCGCCGAGAACGCCCTCGCCGAGCGACCTGGGCGCAACGACGAGGCCATCGTCGCCGTCGACGAGAACGGCGCGCGCCGAACCATGTCATGGGCCGAACTCCGCGGCGAGGTCGCCTCCATGGCCGCCGCGCTGCGCGCACTCGGCGTCGAATCGGGCGATCGAGTGGCCGCGTTCATGCCCAACGTGATCGAGACGGTCGTCGCCTTCTACGCGGCCAATGCGGTCGGTGCGGTGTTCACATCGACGTCGAGTGACTTCGGA
>VERK01000005.1 GCA_018882725.1 Actinomycetota bacterium
GTTCTCAACTACTCCGCGTACATCGGCCACACACCGCTGCGTGTTTTCGTGATGGGCAACGAGGCGGTCGGACGCGCGGCCACCGACGACGAGATCACGGCGATGGCCGCTCTCGTTCGCGAAGCCATGGACGCGGGAGCGGCCGGCTTCGCCACCAGCTTTGCCGTCACTCACCGCGGAGCCGATGGCCAGCCGATTCCGAGCCGCTGGGCCGACAAACGCGAGATCTCCGCGCTGTTCCGCGCCGTGGGCGACAGTGGTCGCGGCGTGATCGGCGTGAACGGTGGCGAAGGTCTGAGTTTCACCGATTGCTACGAGCTACAGCCTGAATCAGGCGCACCGCTCACCTACACAGCCATCCTCACCACCAACACCGGGGCCCACCTGAAAGCGATGGAGATCCACCGGGCCGGCATCGAACGCGGTGCCGATGTGTGGCCGCAGGTGTCGTGCCGTCCCCTGTCGTTCTCGCAAACGATGGTCGAGCCGTTCACTCTCAACACCAATCCGGTGTTCGCCGAACTCATGCCGCAATCGATCGCCGAGCGTCGTTCGGCCTACTCCGATTCGGCCTGGCGTCGCCGCGTACGTGAGGCGTGGGATGCTGGCCAGGGCATCGTTCCGCGCTGGGACAGTTTCGAGATCATGGAGGCACCGGCTTCGCCCGATCTGGTGGGTCGTCGTCTCACGGCGATCGCGGCCGACATGAACGTCGATCCATTCGACGCATTGCTCGAGATCACACTTCTCGAAAGCGATCTCCTTCTCCGCGTCAAGGCGCTGCTTGCCAACGACGACGTCGACGGCATCGCCGTGTTGCTCAACTCCGAACACTGCACCCTCGGACTCTCCGACGCCGGAGCTCACGTGGGCCAGTTGTGCGACGCCGTGCTGTCCACCGACTTGTTGGGCAACTGGGTGCGAGAGCGACAGGCTCTCACTCTCGAGCAAGCCGTCAACAAACTCACCAAGGTGCAGGCCGACCTGTTCGGATTCTCCGATCGCGGCGTTTTGCGCGAAGGCGCCTACGCCGACATCGTCGTGTTCGATCCCTCCACCGTGGGTCCCGGACCAATCAGGCGCGTTCGCGACTTTCCGGCCGACGGCGAGCGGCTCACCGCCGACCGACCCACCGGAATGGTGCACACCTTCGTGAACGGGCGCGCGGTGGTTCGCGACGGCGAATTCGTGGACACCAGCCTCGACGACCGACCGGGCCGACTCGTGTCACCGAGTCGGCGCTGAATCAGCCCGCGGTGACTTCGTAGCGAATCGGCAAGGTCTTCAGGCCGCCGACGAAGATCGTCTTCATCCACTTCGGTTCACCGGCCAACTCGACGTGCTTTAACCGCGGTAGGAGTTCTTTGAAGAGCGCCTTGAGTTCCATGCGGGCGAGCATCGCACCGAGGCAGTAGTGAACGCCGAAACCGAACGACAGGTGTTTGTTGGGCGAGCGGCCCACGTCGAAGCGGAACGGATCGGGGTGAGCCTCCTCGTCGCGATTGCCCGATGGATACGACAACAACACCGACTGGCCCTTCTTGATCGTGGTTCCCCGCACCTCGTAGTCCTCGGTGGCGGTGCGCATGAAGTGCTTCACCGGCGCGACCCACCGGATCATTTCGTCGACTGCGGTGTTCATGAGCGACGGATCGCTCTTCAAGCGCTCCATCTGATCGGGGTTCTCCATCAGCGCCAGTAGGCCTCCGGCCATCGCCGATGCGGTGGTGTCGTGGCCAGCCGTGGCCGTGATCACGTAGTAGGAGATCGTCTGCATGTCGGTGAGCGGTTGGCCGTCGATCATCGCGTTGGCCACCACCGACGCCATGTCGTCGGTGGGAACCGCGCGTCGATCTTGCGTCAACTTCGTGAAGTACACGAAGAAATCCTGGATCACTTGGACGATCGCGGCCGGGTCGCTGTCGCGAGCCAGATCTTCGTCGAGTCCGCCGAACAACTCCTGGGTCAACTTGAGCATGCGCGGGTAATCGGACTCGGGCAGACCGAGGATCGAGAGGATCACGTTGAGCGGCATGAACATGGCGATGTCGCGTACGAAATCGCACTGGTTACCCATCTCGGCCATCTTGTCGACGTAGCGCTTGGCGAATCCGGCCAGAACCCCTTCGAGTTTCGACAAGTTCTTGGGCAGGAACCACTCGGCCGTGACGTTGCGGAGATTGCGATGTTCGGGATCGTCCACGTGGATGAGCGTGCGCAACATGTCGCCGTTCTGCTGACGACGAGCATCGTCCATCTCCGAGCCGAGAACCGGTCGGGGTTCGTTCAGGAAGATCTGGTGGCGGGCCTCGATGTCGAAGATGTCGGCCGACTTGGTGATGGCCCAGAACGGATTGAAGCCCGGACCTTCGACCCAGTGCACCGGACTCTCCTTGCGCAAGAGCGCACACGCCCGGTGGAAGTAGTCCTCGTCGGCATAGGCGGCCGGATCGACGAAGACGTAACCGGCTTCTTCCACACTGCTCGGAACTCGGTCGGACATGGCTCCCCTTTCGACGCGTCGGCGAACGACCCAACCATTCTGGCCGCCCGGCTCTCAGGCGGCGAAGAGCACGGGTCCGAGCACGGCTGACCACGGCCCTGACTCACTGATTAGCGTTCGACCATGGCCTCCGACTCCCCCGGCGAACCCGAACTCGACGACGAACTCGACTTTCGGGTCGCCCTCAATCGAGGCGGCCGCGGTCCGGCCGGTCACCCCACCCGACCCGAGATCCAGCTCCTCTCACCCGACTTCTACGCCGACTTCGACGAATTGACCGCGTGGATGCGTCGCGAGGCTCCGCTGTACTGGGACGACGACACCGGCATCTGGGGTGCGGCCAGCCACGAACTGGTGTCGATGATGAGCCGCGAGTGGCACACGTTCTGCTCGGGCAAGGGTTCGCGACCGGAGAGTTCGGTGCCGTCGATGATCAACTTCGACGCGCCCGAACACACCAAACGGCGACGTCTCGTCGGCAACGGCTTCACACCGCGTCGTGTGGCCGATCACGAACCGTACCTGCGCGCCAAGGTGACCGAGTTGATCGATGCCGTGATCGACCGCGGTGAGTGCGACGTGGTGGCCGACATCGCGACGCCGCTCCCGATGTACATGATCGGCCAGTTGATGGGCCTACCCGAAGAAGACCACCATCAGTTGCTCCACTGGTCGGATTTGTTCGCCACCGGCGGTGACGAGATCCGGGACGAGGTGGTGCAAGCGGTCATCGACTGGAACACGTACATCATGCGCCACGTCGAGGAACGGCGGAACACCGATCGCCAGGACTTGGTGAGTCTGGTCGTCAACGCCGAGTGGGAGGGCGAGCGCCTCACCGATGTCGATGTGATGTTCGAGACGATGCTGGTGCTCGTGGGTGGCGACGAGACGACTCGCCACGTGATCTCGGGTGGCGTGGCCGCGCTCCTGCAGCATCCCGATCAGTTGCGGCTCCTGCAGAGTGATCCGAGCCTCTTGCCGTCGGCCATCGAAGAGATGCTGCGCTGGGCCACTCCCGTGCGCAACATGAACCGCACAGCCACCATGGACGTCGATGTTGCCGGAATGAAGGTGCGCGAGGGCGACCGGGTTCTCCTCCTCTACCCGTCGGCCAATCGCGACGAGAAGGTGTTCGCCGATCCGTTCACCTTCGACATCACCCGCTCACCGAACGAGCACGTGGCGTTCGGTGCGTACGGTCGCCATCACTGTCTTGGCGCGCCACTCGCCCGACTCGAACTGCGCATCTTGTTCGAAGAACTGCTCGCCCGTCTCGACGAATTGCAGTTGGCCAGCGATGACATCCCGTGGCGACGTGGCAACTTCGTCCTCGGACCGAACTCAGTGCCGATCACTTTCAGGGCGAAGTGAGCAGGTCGCTCCAGCGATCGATCTCGGCCTGAGCGACCACGACCATCCGGTCACCACCGCGAGTAAGGGCCGGAACCGACGGAACCTCGTCGTGCCACGACACCGTGAGACTCGACCAGCGTCGATCGTCGTGGATGATCGTTCCTTCGATGACGAACGAGGCGGTGCTGACACTCGGTGACACGTCACGCGAAGAAGCCGACAGATCGAACAACGCATAGCGGCCGGACGCGAGTGTCGAGTGTGGCGCAGCGGGCAAGGCTCCCACGATCACCGTGTAATCCATACCCGCATCCTTGTGAACCCGCTTTTCCTTGAAGTCGGGGCGATCCTGCATCGCGATGAACGAGCGACGCGTCGGGTACTTCACGATGCCCATGCGATCCCATTCGCCCTCGGCCCCTTGCACCACGACCTTGCCGTGGAACGCCACGTGCGCTCCGATCTTCTTCAACACGTCGACCGGCGCGTACTTGTCGTCGGCCTCGATACCCGAAATGGCCTCACCGGCCCCGTCGCCACCGCGGCGGTACTCGGCCACCGTCTTGTACTTCATGAAGTTGACCATGTAGATCGGGCCGACGGCAGCCGGATCACGGCCAGCCAGATCGGCCGCGTAGTCGAAATCGATCTTTCCGAAGCGCATGGCGCGAAGGTATCAGAGTGCAGGCACAGCTCACCTATGGTTGGCTCATGACCAACGCGCTCGTCCTCGATTCGCTCCGTCGGCGAATCGCCGCTCTGCACAGCCTGTACGAGGACGCCTTGGCCACGATGGACCTGTCGCACGTGAACCACTTCGAGCGCGACGGAGTGGTGCCCATCGCCTTCTCGTTGTTTCACTACGTGAACGTTCACGACGGATCGTTCATGCTGCTCACCGGCCAAGCCCCCATTTGGAACGACGACTGGCAGTCACGAGTCGGCCTCACCGTCAACGATCACGGCAAGCACCGCACGGTCGACGAGATGGTCATCCAGCGCATCGGCGATCTCGAGGCGTTCCGCGACTACATGCGCGCGGTCTTCTCGCGAACCGAGACCTGGTTGGCCGACCTGGCCCCCGATGAACTCGATCGCGTGGTGATCACCCGCCCATTCCCGCCGCAGATCGCCTCGACTTTTTCGGCGCGCGTGGCCGGCGAACCCGGCATCACGGTGCTCGACGGATTCGAGTGCTGGATCTACCAGCACGGGCTGCGTCACATGGGCGAGATCGAATTGGCTCGCGGGTTGGTGGGCCTCCAGGGCATGACCAGCTGATCGGCGTCAGTCGCTGAACAAGACCCCGGGATTCATGATCCCGTCGGGGTCGAGGGCCGCCTTGATAGCCCGCATGGCTCCGATCTCGGCTGCCGAACGATTGAGGTGCAACCAACGGGCTTTGGCCACGCCGATGCCGTGCTCGGCCGAGATGCTTCCGCCCTCGGCCACCACCGCGCGCAGAACAGCATCGGTGACTTCGTCGTCACGATCGATCGCTCCCGACACGTTCACGTGCATGTTGCCATCGGCGGCATGGCCGAACACGAAGGTGCGGGCACTCGGCGCCACGTCGCTCACCACACGTCCGATCGACGACACGAACCCAGCCAATCGATCGATCGGAACGGTCACGTCGAACTTGAGAGGTGGGCCGAGCGTGTTGATGGATGGCGTGTGCTCGTCGCGTAAACGCCACAGTGCGTCGCGCTGCGATGGCGTGACCGCAATGGCCACTTCGTTCAATCCAGGCGCTGACTCGAGAATGGCGCCCAGGCTCTCGCTCTGATCATCGTGAGCCGAACATTCGACCAACAGATACGCCGCAGCACGCGGGATCGGCGACGAGACACCTACGGCTGCCTCCACCAAGTCGACCCCTGAATCGAGCATGAGTTCGGCCGCGTCGACTGTGTCGAGCGAACGGCACAGTGACGCCATGGCTTCCACCGCGGCCTCCACACGATCGAAGCCGGCCAAGGCGGTGACTCGGGCCGGTTGCTCGGCCACCAACCGAACTCGCACGGCCGTCACGATGCCCAGAGTGCCCTCGCTACCGCACAGGAGCGACGCAAGATCGAAACCCGTGTTGTCCTTCACCAGACCCTGCAGATGCGACACGATCTGGCCGGTACCGAGGACGGCCTCCACACCCACGATCTGTTGGCGGGTCATGCCATAACGCACCACGTTGATGCCGCCGGCGTTCGTGGCCACCGACCCGCCCACCGTGGCCGAGCCACGCGCACCGAAATCGACCGCGTACCGCAAGCCGGCGGAGCGAGCCGTTTCGTGCACATCGTGAATGGTGACCCCGGCCCCCACCGTCACCTGGCGCGACAGTGCGTCCACCGGGCCGATGTGGCGCAGCCTCTCGAGCGACACCACGACTTCTCCCCCGCGCGGAACCGAGCCGCCCACCAGTCCGGTGTTGCCGCCCTGCGGAACGAGCGCGACTCCGGTCCGGCGGGCCCACGAGACGACGGCCGCCACTTCAGCGGTGTCGGCCGGACGAACCACACAGGCCGCTCGACCCGAGTAGCGACGAGTCCAGTCGACCTCGTAGCGGTCGAGACCAGTCGTGAGAACGTTTGTCGAGCCCACGATCGCGGTCAACTGCTCGACGATCCCCGTGGACACGCCCCCAGGGTACCCATGCCGACCTAAGGTGGAATCGTTCGCACGAGGGGGAGGCGACACATGAGTGAGACGCCGCGCGTCATGTCAGAAGTGACGGCCGAATGGCTGTCGTCGGTTCTCGGGTGTCGAGTCGCGTCGATTCGCGTCGAGATCATCGGTGCTGGTGAAGGATTCATGGGGCAACTGGCTCGGGTCCACCTCACCGGAACGGGCTGTCCGTCGTCGGTGATCGTGAAGATGCCGACCGCCGACCCCGGTGGGCAGATGATCGGCCAGATGATGCGCGTGTGGGAACGCGAGCACCGCTTCTACACCGAGGTGGCTCCGCACATGCACGGCGTGCGCATCGCCGAATGTCTCTATTCGCGAACCGATCCGTACGTCCTCATCCTCGAAGACCTGCATCCTCGTCGCCCGGGCGATCAGGTGGCCGGACCCACCGCCGATCAGGCGCGCACCGCTATCGACACCGCGGCCGACTTGCACGGCTCGTGGTTCGACCACCCCGAACTGAAGACACTCGATTGGATGCCCGACATCTCCGACCCGATGAGCCTGTCGGTCGGTGCGATGTTCGACATGGGCTGGCCGACATTCTTGGCAAGGTACGGCGATTCGTTACCCGAACGAGTGCTCCGTTGGTGCGAGGGCTTCGCTCCACGCGTGACCGAATGGATGACGAAGTATCTGTCGTGGCCCAACACGCTCATTCACGGCGACTTCCGGCTCGACAACATGTTCTTCGACGCCGATGGCTCGATGACCCTCATCGACTGGCAGTTGTCGATGCGCGCGCCGAGCACCACCGACCTCGTGTACTTCCTCGGTACCAATATTCCCACGGCCATGCGCCGGGAGATGCAGTCCGAACTCATCGATCGTTACGCCAAGCGTCTGCGCACCCACGGCGTGCCCGACGAATGGAGCGACGTCGAGCGCATCACGGTCGGCTACGCCGAAGGAGTCCTCTTCTACTGCACGTCGTTCGCGGCCAGCATCCTCACCCTCGACACCGCCAACGAGCGCGGAGCCGCGTTGATGGATTCGCTGGTGCGCCGAGCATTCTCGGCCGCCGACGATCTGAACGCCGGCGCCGGGCTCGGACTGTGAACGTCGCTCACTGACGAGTCGCGCACAGATCGACCGCCGCCCTCCCTCGTTCTCGTCCTTCGCGTTCGAAATGAGTCTCGATGCGCCACGAGGGTCGTTCGTCTTTCACACTCACGAAGTTCGAGTCGGCGGCGAGAACCTTGCGCATCTGAGTGGCGTACGTCGCGACATCAGTGGCCAGCCGGAGCGATCCACCCGGCTTGAGTACCCGAGCGACTCGGGCGATCCGTTCCGGAGTCACCAGCCGACGATGCGCCTGCGCGTTCTTCGGCCACGGATCGGGGAAGAAGGCCCAGACTTCGTCGACCGATGCGTCAGGTAGGCGGTCGATGAAGTTGAGTGCATCGCCCTCGACCACCCGAAGATTGTCCAGGCCATCGGAGTCGATATCGGCCAGGAGTCGCGCGATTCCCGGTCGATGAACGTCGATCGCGATCAGACCGGCACGAGGATGGGTCTGCGCGTACAACGAGGCGAGATCACCGTTACCCGATCCGATCTCCACACAGATCGGATGCCGACCAGCGAACACCTCGTCGAGGTCGAGAAACGAGCCCGTCTCGGACAGCGCGAACAGCGGCGTCAACCGCTCGTACACCGCCGAGCGCTGTGATCCGAGTCGACGGCGCCGGGGCTTGAAGGTACGGGCCATCGGCCGGGGCGACGTATCCATGGTTCCGTCACGGTAGCGACGGGTAGCGTCGCTCACGATGGAGATCCAATTGCAGGTGGTGCTCGCCGACTACGCGGTCACGCACGACGGCAAGGTGATGATGGCGGGCGCGGGTTGGTCGCAGGTCGGCTCCGGAATCTTCACCAGCGCCCTCGCTCTCATGGCCAAGATCCCCTGGGACATGACCGAGAAGAGGATCCGAATCCACGCCGAACTCGTGGACGAAGACGGCCGGAACGTGCTCGTGAACTCGTCACCGCTCGCCTTCGACATCGATCTCGAGGTCGCCCGCCCTTCGCATCTGCGCCCTGGTTCCGATGTCGATCAGAACCTGGCCATTCAGATTCCTCCCATCGCGCTGGCGCCCGGGCGTAGTTACGAATGGCGTGTCACGGTCGACGGTCGCGGTCACCGCGAGTGGAATCGCACGTTCTTCGTTCGCGAGTAGACCCGTCACCATTCACCGTTGCTGACGACATCGAGTCGTCCTTCGCTCCTACCTTCGGGCGTAGCGAAACTGCCGACCGACAAGGAGTCACCATGGCATCTCTGCTCAGGAAATCGATGTTCGACATGGACTGGCCGTCGTGGACCACGCTCCGCAGCCCGTTCGACCGCAACGATGGTCTGCTCGACATGATGAGCGACACTGTGATTCGCGTGGAGGAGTTCGAGCTCGACAAGAACTTCGTGATCCGGGCCGAGGTTCCCGGAATCGACCCCGACAAGGACGTCGACTTGTCGATGACCGACGGAGTCCTGCGCCTCATGGTCCATCGCCAGAAGGAGAGCCGCGCGTCGGACGCCCGCCACTACCGCAGCGAGTTCCACTACGGATCGTTCACCCGACTGATCGTGCTTCCGGCCGGTGCGTCCGAAGACGACATCAAGGCCACGTACGAAGGCGGCATCCTCGAAGTCCGGGTTCCGATGAACGGCGCCCAGGCCAAGGAGAAGCGAATTCACATCACACAGAAGTGACCGCTCGAATGTGATCAGGCGGGCAGGCCGAACGCGCGGCGCAGCACATCGATCTCGGCGAAGTGGAGATCGAGCAGATCCCACAGATCGGGGACGAGTTCGCGGCACGCAATGAGCCCGAAGTCGAGGCGATCGAGATAGCTGTGCACCGTGATGTTCAACCCCATCCCGTCAGTCACGATCGACACCGGGATGTAGTTCTCCATCTGCGCACCGCTCAGGTACATGGGCGAGCGCGGGCCGGGGACATTCGAGATCACCACGTTGAACGGCAGGATGCGGGCCCGATCAGCCCACCGCAGACGCGAGGCGAGGCGCGCAGCCGCCGTGGCCAGCACCGGTGCGGTGGCCTGGGCGCCCTGAGCGATGGTGTCGGCGGGCAGGAGTTCGAATTGCCGTTTGGCGAGTTCCATCGCTTGGTGGCACAACGCCACGCGCTCGATCGGATCGGCGCAATTGGTGGGCAGATCGGCCACGATGCCCGACACCTGATTGGTCCACGGCACCTCTTCTTCACCCGTCCGCGTGGACACCGGAACCATCGCGCGTAGCGGTCGATCGGGCAGTGCGTCGTGACCGATCAAGTACTCGCGCAGTGCACCGGTGCAGATGGCCATCACGATGTCGTTGACCGTGCCACCTGAGGCCGCCTTGAGTTCCTTCAGCGTGTCGAGCGATGTCGAGCGCATGGCGAAACGGCGATGCGCGGTGATTGTCTTGTTCCACGGAGTCGGTGGTGCCGGGGTGAGCGGCAGAGTGACACGATCGATGTCGGCCGACCGCTCGGTCGGAATGCGACGCGTGATCGAACGCACGGTCTTGCGCACCTGACGTGTGAGATCGCTGGCCGAAGCCAATCCCAACGAGTCGACGACTCCTTGCGTGACCCGCAGCTGTAGCCGAAGCGCCTTCACGGGATTGGACGCGAGTTTGGCCATCGCACGGCGAACCAACTCGGTTTCGCTCACGGGTTCATCCTCAGGCAGCGGAACCGGCGTGAGGTCGGGCTTGGCATCGGGAGACGAGTCGGTGAGCATGTTGAGCATCACGACACCGGCGCCACCGTCGATCGACGAGTGGTGGAACTTCGTCATCAGCGCCCACCGACCATCGCTCAATCCTTCGATGACGTAGACCTCCCACAGTGGGCGCTTTCGGTCGAGGGCGCGACCGAAGATGCGCGCAACCTGTTCGGCCAACTGCGCTTCAGTTCCCGGCGGCGCCAAGCCGAGATGGCGCACGTGGTAGTCGAGGTCGAAGTCGTCGTCGACGATCCAGTACGGATGGTCGAGGCCGAGCGGAACGTCGAGCAACTTCTCGTGCAGTGGCCCGACTCGACCCGACAGTGCCTCGAAACGTTCGTACACCGTCTTGTACGGGTCGAAATCATCCGAAGGACGGCTATAGAGAGCCAGTCCGGATACATGCCCGAACGTCGTGGACGTCTCGAGATGCAAGAAAGTTGCATCGAGCCCCGACAGTTGCCTCATGGGGGAACCGTACCCCTCGTTTGCGGAAATGCCGAGTCGAATCAGGACGGTCGAGGGCGGCGCTCGATTCCGAGGGAGATGCGTTTGAGGAGGTTCTGGTGGGTGAAGACCCACGCCATCTGCGTTCGGTTCGAAAGGCCGAACCGGATGAGCATGTGGCTGACCCGGTTCCTCACCGTCTGCGAGGACATGTACACCGACTCGGCGATCTCCTGATCGGACAGCCCGATGGCGATCAGACACAGGATTTCTTCGTCGGTCGAGTCGCGCGGGACCAGTTGAAGGTCGTCGACACGGGGCGGGCGACTGACCGCACTCCAGAGCGGATCGTTGTCCAGGGCTGAGTGTCCGTCGGCCACGGCCAGTAGCCGACGACACAACGACTCCGAATCGGCCCCCAGGTCGACCACGTCGGCAAAGCCCGCGTGAGCGGTTTCGATCTTGTCGACGTTCGTCACCGGGTGACTACCAATGACCACCCGGGCATCCGGACACGAGCCCTGACGCAGGTAGTCCCGAAGCAGGAAGGACATGTCGAGCATCAGACGATGGACCAGAACCACATCGGGTCGGAAGCGGGCAATCGTTGCCACCACCTCCGAGGTCATCATCCACGGGTCGAAGCTCTCGAGCGAGCCGACCGACCGCAGTCCATCAGCCAGCTCGGGTCGTTGGTCGAGGATCAACTGGCCGACCAGGACTTTCACGACGCACGCCGATCATCGACTCCGATCAACATCGGAGCAGGTTCGACACCCACGGAAGTTGGTTATCAAAACTGCGTGGCTCAACAGGAGGTACAAACGTACTTCTACGAACAACTCACACTGTTAAGGCCCGGCGGTGCAGCCGACCGAACGATTCACTGGAGCGGACGACGGGATTCGAACCCGCGACCCTCACCTTGGCAAGGTGATGCTCTACCAACTGAGCCACGTCCGCAGCACCCGGAACACTATCGCCGTGCCCCGTCGGCAACACCTGGCCGCGGCCGGGTCACGGTGCTTCCAGAGCGTCCGCCCGCGACCGACCCCACACCGTGCCGGCGAGGCCGCCCAGCACCAAGGCGGCCCCGATCACCTTGTTCCAACCCAGCGACTGGTCGTAGATGAGCCAGGCCCCGACTACCGACACGACCGGGCCCAGCAACGTGAGCAACGACGTCACCGTCGCGTCGAGATGCCGGCTGGCCCAGGTGACGAGACCGTGACCCACAAGACCGGGCCCGAGGATCATTCCCCCGAGCAAGAGAAAGTCCTTCCCGTTCACCGACGTGAGATCGTCGGACGCGACGAGGCACCACGGCGTGATCACGATCGAGCCGACGAGGAAGACTCCGGACAAGAACGTCCAGCCGTCGATACCGGCGTCACGCGTGCGCTTCAAAATGATGAAGTACACGGTCCAACACGTCACGTTGACGAGAGCGAATGCATCACCCTTGAGCGACGCGCCGTCGCTGTTCGAGCCGACGAGCACGACCAGCACCAATCCGAACAACGAGACCAATGCGAAAGGGAGCCGACGCAATTCGGTGCGCTCCCCCAAGAGTCGTCCGAGGCCGAGCACCATGAGAGCAGGCGTGAGATGCGAGATCAACGTGGCGGCGGCGATCGACGTGGTTCGCGCCGCCTGGAACCCGAACATCATCGACAGCCCGAAGAACACACCGGGCACCACGCATTTCTTCAGCACAGCGAGCGTCATGGGCTGGCCCCACACACGAGCGGCCACGAACATGACCGGAGTGCCCAACCACATGCGATAGAGAGCAACAGTCGTGCCGTCGACGCTCATTCCGCGCACCATCAACGGGCCGAGACCCCACGCAACCACGGCGAGGAGGACGGCCGGAACGGCGACGTCGTTCGATTCGCGACTGGCGGCGAGGGTCACGAGGCCTTCGGACGCAAATCGACCCGGAGGACGAGTACTCCGTCCTCGATGGTCGCCTGCGCGTCACCGATGATCGCGAAGTCCTGGAAATCGCGCTGCGCGTTCTCGATGAACAACTGGCGTTCCTCGCCAGCCACCGGCGGAAGAGGGCGCTTCTTGACGGCGGCAGCCCGGTCGCGGAACCTCTGGAGCATCGCATCGAGATCGAGTTCGGCCATACCTCCACGGTAGACCGCGCGCCGGCCGTGAGCCGGCTTCTCGACGGCGACGCTCAGTGACCGAGCAGCGGATCGATGGGCGACGAACTTCCGCGTTCGATCGGACCCGAGTTGACCGGATCGGCGTCGTAGAGGTCGGAGTCCTCGTCCAAGTCGTCGAACAAACCATCACCCGTCTCGATGACGGGCACGTCGGGAGCGAAGTCGATGTCGGCCGGAATCTCGTCATCGACCGCAACGACTTCGACCGCTGACACATCACTGACCACGGCGTTGGCTGACGGCTCGTCGGCAACGGGCTCGAGGACGGCGACAGCCGCACCCGGCCTGGCCACATCGAGAGCCTGACGACGTTCGATGGCGGTGCCCGCACGCCAACGCTTCGAGCTCATCACCACCAGTGGTGCCAGGGCCTCCGGGTCAGGGCGCGTGGAGCGCCAGAACCACACGGTGATGCCCGTGAGAGCGAACCCGGCCGCCACCAACCCGACGGCCACCACCAACACAACGATCGAACTTCCGGTGTCGCCGACGGAGCGGGTGTCGATGCCGGCCAACCAGGTCACCCCGCCATTATGTCGGGCGCCAGCCGTGCTGAACCCCCGATCGAGCCCGGAAGGTGATCGTCAGCGTTGGTGCTTCGGACACCAAAAGGTCGT
Source organism: Actinomycetota bacterium (assembly GCA_018882725.1). Taxonomy (GTDB): domain Bacteria; phylum Actinomycetota; class Acidimicrobiia; order Acidimicrobiales; family Ilumatobacteraceae; genus Casp-actino8. The sequence goes on from VERK01000005.1 coordinate 13,527, forward strand.
GCGTCCGCCCACCGTCGCCCGACTCAGAATCACACCGTCACGCGGACACGCGGAGCCGGGAACACGCAACTCCACGCTCAAACGACCGGCATGACTACCCCCACGCCGAGCCAGTTGTGGAAGCACCGCTCGCATCCTTGTGTGAATGAGGTCGACGCATGCGGCATCGAGTTTCGTGCGACGCGGGTCGACATCGGCCCGCCACAAGATCTCGTCCACCAACATGTTGCCCAGACCCGCCACCGACGATTGATCGAGTAGCACCGCCTTGATCGGCGCATTGCGACCGACCACTCGTTCGCGAAATTGCTGCTTCGTGATCGTCAACGCATCGGGCCCCAGACCCTCACCGTGACGGGTGGGCTGCACCCGGGCGAAACGTCGAGGGTCGCTGATGTACATGAAGCCTTTCCCGAACGAGAGTCCGAAACGGATCCAGCGCGAATCATCCGAGGCCGCGTACGACAGTTCGTCGATGGGTGACCGGCCGTCCACGATGATTCGGCCCGACATGCCGAAGTGGAGATCGACGGCCAGCGATGACGTATGCAGTGTGAGCACCTTGCCAAGGCGCGTCACGTCGGTGATGCGCCTACCTTCCAGGGCCCGAACGACGTCCGGTTCGCCCACCACCAACGAGTCGAGATGCGTCACGCGCGTCACCCGGCGTCCGATCACGCGACGGGCCGCCTCGGCGTACATCTCCACTTCGAGGATCTCGGGCACGACTCCATTGTCGGTCGGACTCGGCAACGTCGTCACATCGGCGACGAACCGAACAGCGGTGCCATGTGAGACAATGAGCACGTGACCGACACGCTCATCGGCATCTTCGGAATCGCCGGCTGCATCGCCATGCTGTGGGGTGCGTCGCGGATCGAACCGCACTGGGTCAGCAAGGACGGACGACGTTTCGTCTGCCGGGTCCAAACCCTGGGTGCCCACGATCTCCCGGACGGTCCGTGGCGTGAGATGCGCGCCTTCGTCGACGGATCGAGCGTCGTATTGGGTTCGCGTTCGCGCCGAGCCAAGCGCCTGAGTGGCGCCTACCGGGTAGCCGGCCGGGCCCCCGAGTCACCGGGCAACAGGGCGATCTTCGTGCTCCAGGGCGACGCGCGTCTTCTCGTGCGCATTCCGGCCAAGAGTCGGGCGACCGGCACTCTCGACTCACTCGTCACCGCCCCCTGAACGCGCCGCTTCAGCGCGGAGCACGACTCAGACGTTGGCGAGGAAGTGACGCAGCGGTGGGCCCACCTGATCGAGGTCGATCAGGAACGAATCGTGTCCGTGCGGTGAGTCGATCTCGATGTATTCGGCCGGAACTCCGCGCGACACGAGCATGTCGCGAATCTGGATCTGCTGGTACGCCGGATACAGCATGTCACTGTGAATGCCCAAGGTCAGCGTGGGCACGTTGATCCGCGCCATGGCCGCTTCGAGTCCACCCCGACCCCGGCCGATGTCGTGGAGATCCATCGCCTTCCCGATCACGAGATACGAGTTGGCGTCGAAACGGCGCACGAGTTTGTCACCGTGATACTCGAGGTACCGCTCGACTTCGAATTTCTGGTCGATCGACTTGAGCGCGTTGTCGCTACCCACGATCTGGCGACCGAAACGTTCGGTGAACACGTTGTCACTTCGGAACGTCACCTGAGCCACCATGCGCGCAGTCGACAGGCCCTCGTGCGGACCATCACCAGGTGCGGCGTCGTAGTAGTCGCCACCCCGCCATTTCGGATCGGTCATGATCGCGCGGCGGCCGATGGAGCCCCAGGCGATCTGCTGCGCCGACGCCTGCGCACAGGTTGCGATGGGCGCGATCGATGCGACACGGTCGGGATAGGTGGTGACCCACTCGAGAACCTGCATCCCACCCATTGACCCGCCGATGATCGAATGCCAGCAACCGATACCGAGATGGTCGGCCAGACGAACTTGCGCCCTCACCATGTCGCGAATGGTGATCACCGGGAATCGTGAGCCGTACGGCTTGCCGTCATCGGGATGCGACGACGCAGGGCCCGTGGTTCCTTGACACCCGCCGAGAACGTTGGTGCACACGACGAACCACTCGTTCGTGTCGATGGCGAGACCCGGACCGACCGCACTCTCCCACCAACCCGGCGTCGGGTGACCGAGATCGGCCGAACCGGCGACGTGACTGTCGCCCGTCCAGGCGTGACACATGAGGACCGCGTTGCTCGCGTCGGCGTTGAGCGTTCCCCACGTCTCGTACGCAATAACGACGCCATCGAGCACGTGACCGGAGTCGAGGGCCAACTTGCGATCGAGCGACAAGAACTGCCGATTCCCCACGGGGTCGGTCGGACGCCAGGCACCCGACACGGGTACTGCATCGTTCATCTCGGGCTCCTTTCGTCGACTCGTCGCGGCAGGTGACCCATCCAGGGAAGCTTCGTTGCCGGCGAACCGGCCACATCCCCACCGCACGAAGCGGCAGGAGGCACCTTGGGGCTTCCGCCCAGGTTGCCGGGCCCGATTGCTCGAGCCGCTCTGGATGAGACGAGCAAAGGTTACCGACTCAGCGGTAACGCTCCTCGGTGGTTTGGTGTTCGGGTAGACCCACCAGATCGGTGAACTCGTCGAACCGCCCCAGGCGCAGCGCACCGAGCGAGCCGGTCGAGGCCAAGGTAGACGCGGCCGCGGTCATGGCATCGACGGCTGCGAACAACAAACCCACCGGCGAGACCAGCAGTCGGAAACCTCGGTCGGCCAATTCGGCGGCCGAGAGATGAGCGATGCCGCCCTTCTCGGCCATGTTGGCCACCAGCACCACGTCGGGAAGTTCGCGGGCGATCGTGTCGAGCTCGTCTTCCGACGCTGGTGCCTCGATGAACACGGCGTCAACACCCAGGTCACGCGCGCGCTTACCGCGTTCGATGGCCTCGTCGAGCCCGAGAGCGCCTCGGGCATCGGTGCGGGCCGTGACGACGAGTTCGGTGCGATGGTCGATGGCCGCTCGCACCTTGGCCAACCAGTCTTCGGTTGGAACTACTTGTTTGTTGGGCATGTGCCCGCACTTCTTCGGCCACACCTGATCTTCGAGGAACATGCCCGCGGCGCCCGCTTCTTCCCACAACTCGACCGTTCGCATCACGTTCATGGCGTTGCCATAGCCGGTGTCGGCATCCACGACGACCGACAGCGTCGGAACGGCGTGGCAGATCCGCCGGGCGGTCTCGGCCATCTCGATCTGCGACAGATGACCCACGTCGGGTTCACCGAGCATCGCGCCCGACACTGCGAAGCCCGACACGAACAATGAATGAAAGCCGGCCCGCTCGGCCACCAACGCCGATGTGGCGTCCCACACCCCGGGCATCACCACCACGTCGTGCCGCGCGAGCCGAGCCCGCAGGGCGTCGGCTGTCACGACGACACACCGAGTCGTTCGAAGGCCACACCTTTCAATCGCTTGTAATCGACTTTGCCGTTGGGCGCTCGTCCGATGGTGTCGACGATCACGAGGTGACGGGGTGCTTTGTAGGCCGCGAGTGACGCCTTCACGTGAGCGTTCAGCTCGTCGAGATTCGGCGTGGTACCGGGGGTGGCCTCGACAACCGCGCAGATCGTCTCACCGAATCGCTGATCGGGAATGCCGACGGCCACTGCATCGCGCACCGACGGGTGGCGCTTCAGTGCTTCTTCCACTTCTTCGGGGAACACCTTCTCGCCACCAGTGTTGATGCACACCGATCCGCGACCCAACAAGTTGATCGTTCCGTCGGCCAGCACCTCGGCCCAGTCACCCGGAACACTCCAACGTCGACCCTCGAAGGTGCGGAACGTCTGGGCAGTCTTGGCCTCGTCGCGGTAATAGCCCAGCGGGATGAAGCCACCCACGGCTACCAGTCCGCGTTCTCCAGAGCCCGGTTCGACACGACGACCGTCTTCGGTGAACACCACACACGACGGTCCGAGTTGGAATTTCGCCGTCTCGCTCGCCGCGCCGGCTGCGCTGACCGATCCGCCCAGGCCAACTGCTTCGGACGAACCGAACGAATCGAACAAGATCACGTGCGGAATGTGTTTCAGAAGACCCTGCTTGTTCTCCTGACTCCACATCACGCCTGACGACGACATGAGAATCAGACTCGACAAGTCGTACTTGCCGGGATTCGCTTCGAAGTTTTCGAGGATCGGTCCGGCGAAGGCCTGCCCCACGATCACGAGAGAGGTGACCTTGTTGCGCTGAACCTCACCCAGGAGTTCGTCGATGTCAAGCGACCGCGATGGCATCGTGACGATGCAGCCGCCCATGTTCAAGGTGATGAGACTCGAGAACTGACCGGTGCCGTGCATGAGCGGACAGGCCGACAACGTGACGAAAGGTGGAACGCTCTCCCCGATCCGACTGATGAGATGATCGAGCGATTCGGCCGGCGGAACTCCGACCAGCGCCTGGCCGCCCGCGCCCAGCACGTTGACCAGATCGTCCTGACGCCACATCACACCTTTTGGCATCCCAGTGGTGCCTCCGGTGTACAGGAGCAAGAGGTCATCGGGGCTGCGGCCCCACGGCCCGCGCACCGGACCCGAGACCGAGCGAGACACCACCGCGTCGTAATCGACCGCCCACGACGGTACGTCGTGTGATCCGTCGGACACGCAGTACCAACGTCGCACCTTCGGAAGTCGCGAGCGAACGTCGTTCACGAGAGGCACGAACGTGGCGTGGAAAACGACGGCTTCTGCATCGGCGTTGTCGAAGAGGTAGGTGACCTCTTCGGGTCCGTAGCGGTAGTTGGTGTTGACCGGAGCGAAGCCTCCCTTGAACGCCGCAACGTAGGTCTCCAGATACTCGGGGCAGTTGTACAAGTACGCCGCGACCTTGCTCTGCTTGGCGAGACCCGCATCGATGAAGTCGGCCGCCAGTGCCGCGGTGCGTTCGTCGAACTGCCGCCACGTGAAGTGTCGGTCACCCTGGATCTGGCACGGTGCGTTCGGTGTCTTGGCGGCGATCGCCTCGTAGATGTCGGCGAGATTCCACTCGGTCATGCGTCCCCCCTCGCAGTCGAGGCCAACGGTAACCGACGATTCAGGGGCGTCGCAGCCGTACCGGGCCGGTGGCGGTGGACGGATCGACCACTCGTCCACCCTGCGTGAACAACACCAGGCCACGCGCGTTCAGGCGGCGCGCGGCGGCCCGAACCGGCTCCATCAGTTCGCGCCAGTCGTCATCGCGTTCGGCCCGGGCGACCTCCGACGGACACAGGCTTCCCGAACGAGTGTCGAGCATCGCTTCGATGCGTGCCTCCAGACGACGGTCGAGGTCGGACACGCGAACTCGACGACAACGATCGCTGCAGTACTTCACCGAGTCCCAGTTGCGTTCCCACTTCTTGCGCCACTCCATGCGACGTCCGCACGACGCGCAGAACTTGGGCTCGCGCGCCGTGGTGTCGGACGGCATGTCAGCGTGGGAGGCCGAGGACTCGCTCGCCGAGGATGTTGCGCATCACGTTCGAGGTACCACCCATGATGGTGTAACCGGGGGCGTAGGCCAGGCCCTGCGTCAACTGGTTCCAGAGCGTGGCTTCCGGGCCGAGCACATGACTCACGAACTGCGCCACGTCCCATTCGTGTTCGGTGCAGAAGCACTTGGTGGCTGCCGAGAAGCCCGCCGGCGCCTGGTGCAGCACCTCACGAATCACGAGGATGCGGCCGATCCGGTACTTCTCCTCGAGGCGGGCGATCTGCTGACGCACACGCGGATCGGAACGGTCGGCCCGCTCGAGCGCAACCTTGTAGAGCGCGTGATTGGAGACGAGTCGGTCGATACCACCGCGCTCGTGTTCGAGCTGGCGCATCGTCTGCTTGAACGCATTGCCCTCGACTCCCACGAGGTTGACGACCGGCACGCGCACGTCGGTGAAGAAGACCTCGCAGAAGTGGCGATTGGTGGTCATGTCCTTGATCGGTCGCACTTCGATGCCCGGCGTGTTCATCGGCACGATGATCTCGCTGATTCCGGCGTGGGGCGGACCCTCAGTGGTGGTGCGGCAGATCAGATAGCAGTAGTCGGCTACGGCACCGAAGCTCGTCCAGATCTTCTGACCGTTGATGACCCACTCGTCGCCATCGCGCACGGCCTGCGTCTTCAGCGACGCGAGATCGGAGCCCGAGTTGGGTTCGGACATGCCGATGCACCACACGCTCTGTCCGGCGAGGATGGCCGGCAGATACTCGGCCTGCTGGTCGGGGCGACCGTAGGTGATGAGTGTCGGACCCATCTGACGATCGGCGAACCACATCGATCCGATGGGAGCGCCGGCACTGATGAGTTCTTCGCCGATGATCAGACGATCGATGGCCGGACGACCGCCGCCACCGAATTCCTTCGGCCACGTGAGACCGATCCAGCCACGCGCGCCCAGTTCGGCGGCGAATTCCTTCGACCAGCCGTTGATCCACGAGTCGTTGGCACGGCCATACTTCTCGACGGCCTTGGCCGCCACCTCGCGAGCCTCCTCCCGAAGGGCGAGCTGCTCGTTGGTCCAAGCGAATTCCACGCTCCGAGTCTCGCCGATCGAGGGGGCCGACCACCAACGCCTGGACTGTGAAGTCGAACGCACATGGAAGACTGGCCCGGTGACCGATCGACCCGCCCTCCTGGACGAGCCCTACTCGTTGGCGCCGGGAACGGTCGAGACGTTCGAGACGGCAGGTCATGCGGTGGTTCGCGGGCTCGCTTCGCCGGCCCTGGTGGAGCAGTACAAACCGGCCATCGACGAAGCGACCATGGCCCTGCGGTGGGACAAGCGACCTCTCGAGGAGCGCGACACGTACGGCCGGGCGTTCATTCAGTCGGCCAATGTGCACCGCCACAGCGCAACGGTGGCCGAGTTCGCGCTGGCCCGGCGGTTCGCCCGGGTGGCCGCCGAGTTGCTGCAGTGCGACGGCGTTCGGCTGTATCACGATCAGGCGCTGTACAAGGAGCCCGGTGGCGGCTTCACGCCGTGGCACCAGGACCAGGTGTATTGGCCACTCGACTCCGATCGAACGATCACGATGTGGATGCCGCTCGTCGACATTCCTCGCGACGTGGGTGGCATGACGTTCGCGGACGGTTCGTGGCGTCATGGAAATCTCGGTGAACTCGTGATCGGCGACGCGTCGCACGAGTACTTCGACACCGTCGTGGCCGAGCGCGGATTCACTCTCGCGACTCATGGGCCCTTCACCGCAGGCGACGCCACCTTCCACCGCGGCTGGACTTTGCACTCGGCCCCCGCCAACGACTCCGACCTCATGCGCGCCGTGCTCACCGTGATCTACTACGCCGACGGGACACGCATCTCCGACGCCGATCATCCCGCGCGTCAGTTCGACCTGGCGTTGTGGCTGGGCGGCGGCCAGACCGGCACCCTGGCCGATGGTCCGGGCAATCCGCTGCTGTGGCATCGCTCGTGGGAATCCTGACGTCGTGACGCGACGCGCGTTCCATCTTCTGGCCAAGCCCACTGGAGCCACCTGCAATCTCGACTGTTCGTACTGCTTCTTCTTGTCGAAGGACGCCCTGTATCCGAACCAGAGCCATCGCATGTCGTCGGCCACTCTCTCCGCGTACATCACACAGTTACTCGACGCCCAACCCGATGGTGACGTGAACATCGCGTGGCAGGGCGGCGAACCGACCCTCATGGGTGTCGAGTTCTTCCGCACGGCGATCGAGACGGCCAACCGGGTACGACGGCCACGCCAGACACTTCTGCACAGCGTGCAGACCAACGGGGTACTGCTCGACGAAGAATGGGCGCGGTTGTTCGCCGAACATCGCGTGCTCGTGGGACTGAGCCTCGACGGCCCGGCTCGCCTACACGACGTTCACCGGGTCGACAAAAAGGGTGACGGCACGCACTCCACGGTGATCGCCGCGTGGAACCTGTTGCGATCTCACAACGTCGACGTCAACGTTCTCTGCTCGGTGTCGAGCGCGAATGTTCACGAACCACTCACGGTGTACCGGTACTTACGCGACGAACTCGAAGCCGAGTTCGTCCAGTTCATCCCGATCGTCGAGCGGGCCACACCGGTCACGCTGGAGATCGCCGAGAAGGGCTGGAGCGACAAGGCCGGACGTCGACGCATCTTGTACACCCAGTCGGGCGATCTCACGACCAGCCGTTCGATCACGGGCCGCCAGTACGGCGAGTTCCTCACCGCGGTGTTCGACGAGTGGGTGGTTCGCGACGTGGGCCGAGTCTTCGTGCAGATGTTCGACGTGACCCTGGGGGCTCACCTCGGCCAGTACTCGCTGTGCATTCACTCACCCACCTGCGGCGACGCGTTGGCTCTCGAGTTCAACGGTGACGTCTACTCGTGCGACCACTTCGTGGAACCCGACCACCTGATCGGCAACATCCACGACACGCCGTTGCGTGCTCTGGTCGACGACGAACGGCAGCGGGCTTTCGGCCGGGCCAAGCAGTCGAGCCTCCCCCGCCAGTGCCGCGAGTGCGACGTGCTCTTCGCGTGTCACGGTGGATGCCCGAAGGATCGATTCGCGATCACGGACGACGGCGAATCCGGCCTCAACCACTTGTGCGATGGGTTCAAGAAATTCTTCCGACACACGGCGCCCGCCATGGAAACGATGGGTGAGTTGTTGCGGGCCGGTCGTTTCGCCGACGAGATCATGACCCGCTGATCGCGGCGTCTACCCACTTCTTCAGCGCTGACCGGTTGGCTTCGTCGTCGGTCCGGCGGGTGGTCGGGAGGCGGTGGATGGGCCGCTCGGCCCGATCGCACCAGAACAGGCCCGATTCGTAGCGCCGTCCGGTGGCTGCCAACCACACGATGGTGTCGGCCCCCTGCTCGGCGGTACGCAAGATCGGAGCGGTGATCTTGGCGAAGCCGGGCAACGACGAGCGAACCCCGGGAGTGTCGGCCCAACCCGGATGCATGGCCGAGAACGTGACGTTCGGGTGGTTGGTCGCGTCGATTTCGTTGAGCGTCACTTGCATGCGTTTGGCGATCGCGTACTGCTTGGTGCCGTCGTATCGCTGAGGGCTCAATTCGGGCGACTCGCCACGATCGAATCGCGGGAGTGGTGCGGCGTACATACCACCCGACGACACCGTGATCACTCGGCTGCCATCGAGAAGCGTCAGGAGTTCGCGCGTGAGAAGACGCGGGCCGAGAACATGCGTGGCAACGGTCGCTTCGTGGCCTTGCGGAGTGACGCGTCGATCAGGGGTGAGTGCACCCGCGTTGTGCACGAGGACGTCGATGTGACGACCGGTCGCCCGCATCGAGGCGGCGATGCGACGCACGGCCTCGAGATCACCCAGGTCGGCAACGAGGGTGACAGCTCGCTCGTGGCCGCTCAGCCGAGTACGGACCGCATCCGTGCGATCGTGGTCACGCCCGATCAACACGAGGTCAGCGCCCAAACGGTCGAACTCGAGTGCGGCGGACAAGCCGAGTCCGGAAGTGGGGCCGGTGACGACAACGGTTCGACCCGCCAGACATCCCGGTGGGAACGATTCCCAGTTCCCGAGCCGTGAACGCACGGCCGGGCCGAGGCGCGAGAAACCTCCGACGACAGTGACATCGAGGAGGCGGTCGGCGAAGCGATCGAACACGAAGACATTCCAGCGGAACCACGTGATCGATGCGACATCGCCGACAGATTGTCGGTCCGCCAGAGGTCACAACGGGAATAATGGAGACATGACCGAGCACGCTCCGGCCCCGACCCACCCGCACGTGCACGGCCCCGACTGCGGACACGTGATGGTCGAACACGACGACCACGTCGACTTCGTGCACGACGGACATCGTCATCGCCAACACGGCGACCACTGGGACATGTGCGATTCGGAGGAGTGCGTGGCGCACTCACATCACGAGCACGTGCACGGTCCGGGATGTGGTCATCAGGCCGTGCCGCACGGCGATCACGTGGACTACTTGCACGATGGGCATTTGCACGCCCAGCACGACGACCACTGGGACGAACACTGATCAGACGCGCCAGTTAGTGGTCGTGGCTGTGTCCGTGGTCGTGCCCGTGATCGTGCTGGTGCTCGGTCACCACGAGTTGATCGTGCACCCTGGTCAGCCCCACCCCGAACGTCGCCAACAGATTCTCCGGGGTCAGCACCACATCGGGCGGTCCGTCGGCGATCAACCGTCCGGCCAACAACAGCACCCGATCGCACGTCGATGCCTCACCGATGTCGTGCGTAGCGCTGATCACGGCCACTCCCCGACCCCGCTCACTCTCCACTGCTCGCAGGTAGGCCGCACGACCCGCCGCATCCAACCCGCTCGTCGGCTCGTCGAGCAGCAACAGGTCGCCGCGTCGCGCGAGTGCTTGCGCCAAGTAGACGCGCTGTTGCTGACCACCCGACAGATCGCGCAGGGCCACTGCGGCCAAGTCGGCGATCTCCATCGTGTCCATCGCTTCGGCGACGGCGGCTTCATCCTCTGCCGACGACCGGGTGAAACGTCCCCGGTGATCGAAACGGGCCATGCGAACAACATCGATCGCCCGCAAGGGCAACGCCAACGCGTTGCGATGGAACTGACTCACATAGGCGATCGATCGACTGGCCTCGCGCGGAGCACCACCGAGCACCTCCACGACCCCTCCGAGAGGTTCCAACAAACCGGCGAACGTCTTCAACAGCGTGGACTTGCCCGATCCGTTCGAACCCACCAACGCGATGGATCCGCCACTGGCCAAGAACGTGTCGACACCGTCGAGAACACGGTGCTCGCCGTACCCCACGGTGAGGCGCCGCGCGACGACGACCGCACTCACGCGACTTTCCTCGGAACGAACGACGTCACGATCAACACGACGAAGAAGATCACGACCGACACGAGAACGACCGTGGCTCCAGCCGCCCAGCCGTAGTGGTACGAGAGAAGTAGACCCAGGTAGGTGGACAGCACACCGACCAAGGACGCCCACACCATCATCACGCCCACTCGACGCGCCAACAGCGAACCCACTCCGGCGGGTGCGAGCAGCATGCCGAACACCAGCAACGACCCGACCGTCTGGAACGCCACCACGATCGTTCCGGCCACCAAAGCCAACATCAATTGGTGATAGCGGCTGGCGCGGTAGCCCATGACGCTGGCCAGGTCCGGGTCGAAACACAACAGCAGGAACGGCCGAGCCGACCAGGCCACCACCGCTCCGACCACCACCACCGCGATACCGAGCGCCCACAAGTCACCAACGCTCACGCCCAGGAATTCTCCGAACAAGATGGCTTCGACACTCGTGGTGATCGAATCGGAGCTCGAGATCACCACGATGCCGAGTGCCAACAGACCCACGAAGAGCAATCCGATCGCGGCATCACTCGAGAGACGGGATCGTTTCGTGACGACACCGACGCCGCCGATCATCACTCCGGCCCCAACGGCCGCCCCGAGCATCGTGGGCCAACCGATCAAGAGCGCACCCGCGACACCCGGCAACACACCATGCGCCAACGCATCGCCGATGAAGGACAGGCCACGCAGCACCACGTACGTTCCCACCACCGCACACGCGATGGACACGAGCGCCCCGGCCAGCAGGGCCCGGAGCATGAAGTCGTTGTCGACGAACGGATCGATCAACGGTCCCACTCGGGACACACTATGAAGTCGCCGACAGGGCCGCCACGATGTCGGACGCGAGGTTCAACAGGAACGATCGGTACAGACCGTCGTCCGGCACGAGATGGGTGGCCAGTTCGACCACACGTGTACCAGTCTCGTCGGCCAGCGCATCGGCCACGTCGGTCGGGGTCCCCAACTCGGTGAAGATCACCGGTGCGCCGGTTTCGTCGATCGCCGCTTTCATTTCGGACAGATTTTGCGCGGTGACGTCGGCAGCGCTGCTCAGACTCGGGATGATCGAACCAACCAACGTGAAGCCGAAATGCTCAGCGAAGTACCCGAGTGAGTCGTGCCCAGTCACGAGAACTCGACGATCCTCAGGCAGCGACGACAACAACTGCGTGATCACACCATCGACGTCTTTCAGATCGGTGATCACGCGATCGACACGATCCGACAGGTCGACGCCGATCGCCGCCAACTGGTCACCGAGCGCAGCAACCACCGCGGCCATCGCCAGCGGATCGGTCCAGAAGTGCGGATCTCCCTCGAGCGGCTGGATGTGATCGGTCGCGTGGAACACCGGTGCACCGCTCGATTCGGCGGAATCCAACGCCTCCACCAACTTCTCCTCGAGGTCGAGACCATTGGCCACCACGAGATCGGCTTGGTTCAGGCTTTCGATGTCCTGGGCTGAAGGCTCCCAATCGTGCGGGTCGACTCCGTTCGGAACGAGAACCACCACCTCGGCTGCATCGCCGACCACATCGCTCACGACTGCGCCGAGGATCGCCGTGGTGGTCACCACCGTCGGGCGCCCGGACGTCGTGTCGTCGGAGCCACAGGCAGTCAGCCCGACCAGTGAGAGTGGCACCAGAGCGAGCAGTGATCGTGAAGGAGAGCGTCGCATCGATGAAATGATAATCGTTCTCATTTCCTTCGGCAACCCAGACCCAGCGGCGAGCCCCACCACTAGCGTTCAGACCATGCCCTCGGCCTTCCTCCATCCCTTCGCCAAGCCCACGCGCGAGTCGTTCATCACCCTCGTGCGCGGCCAGGGGGCCGTGGTCACCGACTCGAATGGCCGCGACTACGTCGATGGCATGGCCGCCCTGTGGTATTGCGCCGTGGGCCACGGCCGCGCCGAGATCGCCCGCGTGATCGCCGAGCAGGCCGAAACCCTCGCCGGCTATTCCACCTTCGACCCGTTCACCAACGAAGCTGTCGAGCACCTCGCCGAGCGTCTGGTCGGTATCGCACCGATGACCGACAGCCGGGTGTTCTTCACCTCGTCGGGTTCGGAAGCCGTCGACACCGCCATGAAGTTGGCGCGCCTCGCTCACGTCCAATCAGGTCACCCCGAAAAGACCGTGATCATCTCGCGTCAGCGCGGTTACCACGGCACCACGTATGGCGGCACGAGCGCGCAGGGCATTCCACCGAACCGCGAGGGATACGGCCCGTTGGTGGGCGACGTGATGCAGGTACCCGCCGACGACCTCGAGGCGTTGTCCATCGCCATGTCGCAGAACCAGGATCGTCTCGCCGCCGTCTTGATCGAACCCGTGCAAGGTGCGGGCGGCGTGTTCCCGCCCACCGACGGATACATCGAAGGTGTGCGTCGACTGTGCGATCAGCACGGTGCATTCCTGATTTTCGACGAGGTGATCAGCGGCTTCGGCCGACTCGGTCATTGGTTCGCTGCCCATCGTTTCGGTGTGCGCCCCGACCTCGTCACGTTCGCCAAGGCCGTCACGTCGGGATACCAGCCACTCGGCGGTGTGT
>VERK01000130.1 GCA_018882725.1 Actinomycetota bacterium
TGGTGGATCCGCCAGTCGATCGGCCGAGCCTTGGCCGATTCGTCGCGGACCATTCGCGTGCCGTCGCACGTGCGCGAGGTCTATTCACTGATCGATCAGTCGACCGAGAAGTTGGCTGCCGCACTCGACCGCCAGCCCACGGTGGAAGAGGTCGCCGAACTGTCCGGTGTGAGCGCCGAGCGGGTGGCTCTCGTGCGTCAGCACCGTCGGCCGCTGGTGTCGCTCTCCACTCCGCTCGACAACGAAGGTGAGACCGAACTGGCCGAGATCATCGCCGACGACTCGGCGATCTCGCCGTTCGATGCCGCGGCCGCGTCCCTCGAACGGCGAGCCCTGGTCGAACAGCTCCGCCGCCTCGAGGAGCGCGAAGAGGAAGTCCTACGGGCCCGCTTCGGAATCGACGGCCACCCGAAGACCTTGGCCGAGATCGGCGACATGCTCGGCGTCACCCGCGAACGTGTGCGCCAGATCGAAGCCCGCGCCCTGGGCAAGCTCCGCCACCCGAGTGTGTCGCGTGTGTGGCATCAGGGTCAGCAAGCCGCCGACGCCGGCTGACGGTCGTCTCTCAGAAGGGTAATTGTCGTCGCACGGTGTGCGCATCGCTCATCAGATGCGCGGGCGCTGCGATCGGAGTGCGGCGCGCTGAGTGATCGAGTACCAACAAGTCGCGGTCCTGTGCATCGACGACCATGGCACCAGCCTCGTCGAGGATGAGAGTGGCCGCTGCGTAGTCCCACACACCGTGGGCCGACGGACTCATGTCGATGAACGCGTCGACGGTCCCATCGGCGACCAGACACAGATCGATCGCACTCGCTCCGAGAGCACGGAATTGCCACCAACCCGGCTGCGCGGGCGGGCGACCCGAAATCGCCACCACCGCCTCACCCCATGACGCGGTCGTCGACGGAGCGATCGGGGTTCCGTCGCGCCACGCACCACCGCCGCGGGTGGCCCACCATCGAGTCGATCGAGCCTGATGCGCCACCAGCGCCGCCACCGCACCCGAGCGATCCATCACGCACAGCGAGGTGGCGAAGTGCAGAACACCCCGACTCGCATTGGTCGAGCCGTCGAGCGGATCGACCACCAGCACCAGATCACGATCGAGATTCGAGGAGCCGCTCTCCTCGGAGAGAACACCCCAGTCGACACCGAGATCGGCCAGCGCTCGGTGCACCGCCGCATCAGCCACCAGATCAGCCGCGTACTGCCCGTCGCGCCGACCCGACGGACCCCAATCGGCAACTGCGGCCAACGCCTCACGCACGTCGTCGGCGATGCGGTGCAGCGCCCCGAGTAGCCCAGCAGTGTTCACCCGTCGAAGGGTAGTGTCGTCTCGTGGCAGTGATCGATGTCGCGGGCTTCGTGTCCGACATGAAGAGTCATGCCATCGACCATGGCTTCCACGTTCACGACGAACGGCACTTCGTCGAGACGTACTCGCTGCGTCAACTGTGGGAAGTCGATCTGCATCCAGAAGAGGCCTGTGACGGCCCGATCGACCTGCACTTGTCGCTCGAAGTCGACCCCCGGGCCTTGCTCGGCTTCGAAGACGCCGTGGCCGCCATCGATCCCGAGGTCGACGAACTCCCGGCCGACTTCACGTTTCCGTTGCTCTTCACCTGGGCTCTCCCCCCACTTCAGAATCCACCCGATCTCCTCGTGTTGGCCACCGATCTCGCCGGTGTGGGCGGTATCGAATTGCCGCTCGAAGTCTCGGCGATCGATTCCACCGCGTCGGTCACCGACGCACCTGAACGCAAACTGTCGATCGTGGCCCGGCTGTCGGTGTCGTTGGCCGACGTGTACGACAACAACGACGAGACGTTCTGCCACACTCTCGATCGCTGCCGCGACGTCAGCCTCTACCTCCTCGAAGTGGCGCCGCGCTGGCTGGCCGAATCCTGATTCCGGCTGTCGAGCCGTGAAAGACTGACGACATGAACGTCGCCGAGTTGATCGACATCTTGAAGGACCTCGATCCGGATGCGTTGGTCGAGATGGCCATCGTGGCCCCGGTAACGGCCGAAGACGATTCGATCACCGTCGATCAGTACACGGTGGAAGGAATCCTTCCGCGCGATCCGGCCGATCACGGTGGCGAATCGGTGGTGTGGCTCATCGGTGGCGAAGCCAACGACGTCGACGAGTTCATCGATGCCGTGGGCGCCGAAGATCCGCTGCCACACACCGGCGAGGGTGATGTGATCGACATGTCGACCTGGCCCCGCTGACCGCGACGACACCGCTCAGAGACGGGCTCTGATCGCCCACAAGTCGGGGAATACAGGCCGGCCCAACGTGGTCTTCAAGTAATCGGCGCCGCTCGAACCACCTGTTCCAGGTTTGGTTCCGATGGTTCGCTCGACCATCTTCACGTGGCGATAGCGCCACTCCTGCAACCCCTCGTCGAGGTCGACGAAACGCTCGCACAATTCGGCCGCGTCACGATCGTGCCGGTACACCGAAACCAGGGCGTCCTGCACCCGAGCGTCGGGCTCGGTCGACACCGACGGGCCGCGACCGAGCACATCGCTCGGAATGGCGTGCCCACGGCGGGCCAGGTGAGCACAGAAAGCCGCCCACATCGACGGTGCCACCAGGCGACGCTGCAATCGATCCCGAGCCGGCCCGTCGGCGGGCTGCGCTTCGATCACCCCATCCCGCTTGTGTCCGAGGAGGAACTCGAGCTCGCGGAACTGAGTCGATTGGAAGCCGCTCCCCGATTCGAGCCGTTCGCGGAAACTCAAGAATCCGAGTGGGGTCATGGTCTCGAGGACGTCCATCTGAGCGACCATCACCTTCATGATCGTCAAAACACGTTTGAGCGTGTGCCCACACCGCGTGGTCTCGTCACGATCGAGCAGAACCACAGCGTGATCGAGTTCGTGGAGTAGTTGCTTGAACCACAACTCGTACACCTGGTGGATCACGATGAAGAGCATCTCGTCGTGCTCCTCGTGGCCCACGGCGGCCGATTGCGGATTCTGGAGTGAGAGCAAGTCGTCGATCCGGAGATACGTCGAGTACGTGAGTTCGTCACTCATGGGTGAACCTCCAACCGGCCGTGATCGATGAGAGGGAGAACCATGTCGCCGACGCGGCGACATTCGTCGAGGTGCGGGTATCCCGACAGGATGAACGCTTCGATTCCGAGGGCGCGATACTGCGCGATTTTGGCCGCCACCTGATGCGGATCGCCGACGATCGCCGCACCGCATCCACTACGACCCCGCCCGATACCGGTCCACAAGTGGTCTTCCACGAATCCATCGCTGCTCGCCGCATCGCGCAATTCGGCCTGACGGCGTACACCGGTCGATTGAGAGTCGAGCGATCGAGCGCGTATGACCGCGCCGACTTCATCGTCGAGGGCGGCCACGATGTGATCGGCTGCGGCTCGGGCTTCGGCCTCCGTCTCCCGAACCACCACATGGGCCCGGTAACCGAAGCGAAGAGTACGACCGTATGAGGCTGCTCGTTCGTTCATCTCGCTCACCAGGCGGCCGATCACGTCGATCGTGTCGGGCCACATCAGATACACATCGGCGTACCGGGCCGCAACCTCGCGGGCCTCGTCCGACAGACCTCCGAAATACAGGGGCGGGCAACCGCGTCCGACCGTGGCGATGCGCGGTGACGCGACATCGACCGACACGAATTCGCCTCCACGACGCAGCGGTTGACCTTCGAGCAGTTCTCGCAACGCTGCCATCACTTCACCGGTGCGGCGATAGCGAGCCGGTCCATCGAGCGTCTCGCCCGGCATCTCCGACGAGATGATGTTCACGGTGAGACGACCGTCGAGCATGTGGTCGAGGGTCGCGATCTGACGCGCCAACTGAGGAGTCCACATCTCGCCGCACCGAACGGCCACCAACAAGCGAATGGTCGACGTGCAGGTGGCCATTCCCCCGGCAAATGCCACCACATCGATACCGAGGGCATAGCCGGACGGCAGCAGGACGTTGTCGAATCCACTCCGCTCGGCTTGTTCGACGATCGATCGACAATGGCTCCACGAACTCTGCAGATCGGGGGCGACCACCCCGAGTTGCTCGTAATCGTCGTCGCACAACGCGGCGAACCAACTCACTTCGCACCGGCCCGGTGCCGACGCCGTCACGGCAAGGGCCGCCCGTCACTCGCTTCGATGATTCGGTACACCTCGGTACGCGTGAGTGTCAGCGTGGTCGCCCGGGCCAGATCGGCGAGGCGCTGCGCGTTCTGACTGCCGACGATTGCAATGGGTGCGCTCGGATGAGCCAGAACGAAGGCCACCGCCACCACGGCTCGCGACACGTCGTGCGCCGATGCGATCGAGTCGAGCGCCGCGATCAACTCGGGACGCACGCCGACCCCGGAAGCCACACGACCTCCGGCCAACGGACTCCACGCGAGTGGAACCAGGCCTGTCTCGGTGCACAGATCGAGAGTTCCGTCGCGAAGTGAGTCGAGCGCGATCACCGACAACTCGGGTTGCGTGCTGGCCAGCCGCACTCCGAGGTGCGCTTGCAGCGCACGCGTTTGCGCAACCGTGCAGTTGGAGACTCCAACCGCCTTGACCACGCCCCGATCGACGAGTCTCATCAACGCATCGGCCACTTCGGCCGGATGCGTGAACGGATCGGGGCGATGGATCTGGTACAGGTCGATCACGTCGACGCCGAGTCGCCGGAGCGATGCTTCACACGCTTCCGTCAGGTACGTGGCACTGCTGACGTACGGAACACCGGGAACGATTCCGCCCTTGGTGGCCAGGACGATGCGGTCGCGTAATCCGGGTCGACGGCGAAGAACTTCACCCAACGTCTCCTCGCACGTTCCGAATCCACGACCACCCCAGTCGAGGCCGTAGACGTCGGCGTTGTCGACCAAGTTCAGGCCGAGATCGACGGCGGCTTCCACCAGATCGGCACAACGACCGGCGTCGGCATCGGTGAGGCGCCAGCACCCGAAAGCGAGTGGGCCGACTTCACGTCCGGCGATCGACCGAGAACCAGTGGCGAGCGGGGCATCGACGGACATCGAGGCGAATGTAGTGGGGCGGGCAGGGATCGAACCCGCGACCCAGGGATTATGAGTCCCCTGCTCTGACCAACTGAGCTACCGCCCCGAATGACACAGGGTCCGCACGAGGCGGACCCTGTTTGTGCTCCGAGAGCAGGGCTCGAACCTGCGACCCGCTGATTAACAGTCAGCTGCTCTGCCAACTGAGCTATCTCGGAAGGCGTGTCCGAGGTTATCAGCGGGCCCAGGTCGGCCCACGGGCTGGTCAGTCGAGCTCGATGGGCTCTTCGTCGGTGGCCTCGAAGCCCTCACCCGAACCGGTGAGACCCGAGGCCGTGCGCACCTTCTCGGTGATGTCGACCATCAATTCGGGGTTCTCGGTCAAGAACGACTTGGCGTTCTCACGACCCTGACCCATCTGCTCGCCGTCGTAGGTGAACCAGGCCCCGGATTTCTTCACGATGCCCAAATCGACCGCCATGTCGAGGAGTGTTCCTTCGCGGCTGATGCCCTTGCCGTACATGATGTCGAACTCGGCCTGCCGGAAGGGCGGTGCCACCTTGTTCTTGACGACCTTCACGCGGGTGCGGTTACCCACGACTTCGGCACCGTCCTTGATGGACTCGATTCGGCGAATGTCGAGACGAACCGACGAGTAGAACTTGAGCGCACGACCACCAGGCGTGGTTTCGGGCGAACCGAACATCACGCCGATCTTCTCGCGCAACTGGTTGATGAAGATGGCGATGGTGTTGGTCTTGTTGAGGTTGGCCGTGAGTTTGCGCAGGGCCTGGCTCATGAGGCGGGCCTGCAGACCCACGTGGGTGTCGCCCATTTCGCCTTCGATTTCGGCCTTCGGTGTGAGGGCCGCCACCGAGTCGATGACCACCACGTCGAGAGCACCCGAGCGCACGAGCATGTCGGCGATTTCGAGGGCCTGTTCGCCGGTGTCGGGCTGCGAGATGAGCAGCTGGTCGATGTCGACTCCGATGGAGCGGGCGTACACCGGGTCCATGGCGTGTTCGGCGTCGATGTAGGCGCACACGCCGCCGTTGCGCTGGGCCTCGGCCACGACGTGCATGGCGAGGGTGGACTTACCCGACGACTCCGGGCCGTAGATCTCGACGACGCGGCCGCGGGGCAGTCCGCCCACACCCAGGGCCACGTCGAGGGCCAGGGCGCCCGTGGAGACGGTTTGGATGCCCTTGAAGGTCTGTTCGCCCATCCGCATGATGGACCCCTTGCCGAACTGCTTGTCGATTTGGGCGAGGGCCATATCGAGGGCCTTGGCGCGGTCTGTGCTCATTGCTCTGCCTTTCTAGAGGTTGTTGGTGTCTGTGTCGGGGACCGTACGAGACGGGTGTGGCACAGAAGCCGGGATCACGCTGGACGAATGACAGGAGCGTAACTACGAACACCCGTTCGGTCAAGCATT
>VERK01000006.1 GCA_018882725.1 Actinomycetota bacterium
TTCGGGCAGTCGCCGTGCTGCGCCACGACGCGCAACGTGAGTTGCTCGCCACCGCCGCCGATGAGGATTGGCGGATGTGGATCCTGTAGGGGCTTCGGATCGCAGTTGGCCCGACTCAATTCGTAGTACTTGCCCTTGTAGGTGGTCTCGGCCTGAGTCCACATCGACCGAACGATCTCGACACTCTCGCGGAGCATGCCGATCCGATCCTTCGGCTTCGGAAACTCGTAGCCGTACGCGCGGTACTCGTTCTCGTACCAGCCAGCACCGATTCCCCACTCGAGGCGGCCTCCGGAGATGACGTCGAGCGTCGAGGTGATCTTGGCCAACAGGCCCGGATTGCGGTAACTGTTGCAGCCCACCATCTGGCCGAGGCGAATGGTGGAGGTCAACTGGCTGATGGCGGCCATCGCCGTCCAGCATTCGAACACCGCCTCGTGCGAAGGACGCGGAACGTTGTGGAAGTGGTCGTACACCCAGATCGAGTCGAATCCGAGGCGCTCGGCGGTCTGCGCGATCTCGACCGCCTTGTTCCATTTCGCGCTCGCGCCATCGATCGACGACAACTCCATCTTCCACCCTTGCGGCATGAAGACGCCGAACACGATGTCGTCGGAGTGGTGGCCGGTCACGGGGCGATGAGTCATACGGGCACGATAACCCTGCGCTTGCCTTGGCCGTATCCCCGAGGGAGTCATAGGGTCGGCGCGTGAGACAGTTCACGGTTGGCGAGATTCATGAAGCCATCGCGGCCACGCGACCCGACCAGGAATGCCTCGTGTTCCGTGATCGACGCCTCACATGGTCCGAAGTCACCGAACGAACACGCCGTCTGGCCAACTACCTCAATTCGCGGGGACTCGGTGCGCACGCCGAGCGCGACGCCATCCCGTCGCACGAGAGTGGCCAGGACCACCTGGCGATCTATCTCCACAACGGTAACGAGTACCTCGAAGCCATGCTCGGAGCGTTCAAGGGTCGAGTCGCTCCGTTCAATGTGAACTATCGCTACGTGGCCGAAGAACTCACGTACCTGCTCACCGACTCGTCTGCGACCGCGATTGTGTACCACTCGGTGTTCGCGCCGATGCTGCGGTCGGTACGTGGTGCTCTTCCGAAACTGCGGGTCTTCATTCAGGTTCCCGACGCATCGAACGAACCTCTTCTCGACGGTGCGGTGTGGTACGAGGATGCGCTGGCCCAGTCGAGTGCGGCCGCTCCGTCCCCCGCATCCCCCGACGACCTCTACATCTTGTACACCGGCGGCACCACGGGCATGCCCAAGGGTGTGATGTGGCGTCAAGCCGATGCGCTGGTCGAGTGCTTCGGTGGCAACAAGACCGCTGAGACCGTCGACGAATTCATCAGCGCGCTCACCGGGCGCCGTTCACTCATCGCTCCCCCGTTCATGCACGGCGCCGGCCACTGGGTGAGTTTCAGCACCTGGAACGGCGGAGGAACCGTCTTCGTTCCGTCGATTCCCGAACGCCTCGATCCGGTCGACATGTGGTCGACGGTCGAGCGCGAACGAATCGACTTCATGTTGATCGTCGGTGATGCTTTCGCCCGACCGTTGCTCGACGAACTGAGCCGCAACACGTACGACATCTCGTCGCTCGCGGTTGTCTTGTCGGGTGGCGCGCCGCTCTCCAGTCACATGAAGGACGAACTGCTCAATCACCATCCGGCTCTCCTGGTGGTGGACGGTCTTGGCTCGTCGGAGGCCGGCGGTCAACTACAGCACCTCTCCACACATGGAGCCGCCGCCACCGGGGCGTTCCCCGTTTCACCCGGCAACCACGTCTTGTCGGACGATCTCTCCCGCGTTCTCGAACCAGGGCACGACGGGTTGGGATGGTTGGCCAAGAGTGGCCGCCTGGCCCTCGGCTATCTCGGCGACCCAGCCAAAACCGCGCGCACGTATCCCGTGGTGGACGGCGTGCGCTACGTCATCCCGGGTGATCGCGCGGTGCTGCGCGCCGACAACATGATCGAACTGCGCGGCCGTGATTCGGTCACGATCAACTCGGGCGGCGAGAAGATCTTCGCCGAGGAAGTCGAAGCCGCGATCAAACCGCACCCCGCCGTCCTCGACTGCGTGGTGGCCGGGCGTCCGAGCGAGCGCTGGGGCAACGAAGTCGTGGCCGTAGTCGCTTTGCGACCGGGCTCAGACGTCACCGACGACGAATTGCTCGTCGAAGCGGCTCGGCACATCGCCCGGTACAAGCTTCCGAAGGCATTCGTCCGCGTCGAGTCGATCGTGCGCTCACCGTCCGGCAAGGCCGACTATCGATGGGCCAGGGAGATGGCCGCTCGCGGCTGATCACACCGGCAGGTCGCCGGTGGCCTTCTTGGTGGTGCCGTTGTCGGTGAAAGCCTTGATGGTGTTCTCGGCGATGCGCATCTGATGGATCTCATCGGCGCCATCGGCGAAACGAGCCCAACGAGCGTGCTGCATCATGTTCGCCAGCGGAGTGTCGGTTGAGTATCCGAGGGCTCCGTGAACCTGAATGGCGCGGTCGATGATTCGGTTGAGGCTGTTGGCGACGAAGTGTTTCGCCATCGACACCTCGGTCCGGAAGTCGTCGCCGCGGTCGATCTTGTACGCAGCGTGGAGAACCATCAGCTTGCACTGGTAGAGCTCCATCGCCGAATCGGCGATCAACCACTGCACACCTTGTTTCTCGGCGAGGTACGAGCCGTGTGAATAACGCTTGAGTGAACGGTCGACCATCATGTCGAGCGCCATCTCGGCCTGGGCGATCCAACGCATGCAGTGAGCCAGGCGCGCCGGCCCGAGTCGATACTGACCCAGGCGGTGACCGTTGCCGCGTCCGCCGAGAATCTGCGAGTCGTGAACGCGCAGATCGGTGATCTGAATCTCACTGTGGCCACCCGGACCGTGCATCGTCTCGACTTCACGAACGTTGTTCCAACCTTCGGCCGGCAGGTCGACGATGAACGCCGTGTTCGCTCCGCGCGAGCCCTCGGGGACGTCCATCTCGGTACGGGCGATGAGGATGGCGAACTTGGCTCGGTTGGCTCCGGAGATGAACCACTTGTGACCATTGATGATCCATTCGTCCCCGTCCTTGATGGCGTGGGTACGAATGAGCGTGGGGTCGGAGCCGGCGACTTCGGGCTCGGTCATCGCAAAGCACGACGACGTGACCCCGTTGCACAACGGCTTCAGGTACTTCTCCTTCTGCTCGGGAGTTCCCCAGTGCACGAGCGTGTGCATGTTCCCTTCGTCGGGGGCCTGGCAGTTGAGAACCCACGGACCGACGCGTGTCTTGGCCGCCTCCGACTGCACCATCGCCAGGGCAACGTGCCCGAGGCCCATGCCGCCCCATTCCTTGGGCATGTGCGGCAACCACAGGCCTTGCTTCACGGCTTCCTTACGAAGGCGGATGAGTTCACCCACATAGGCGCGGTGCGACTCGGCATCCATCTCCTCGCGGTGCCCGAAGGGCTCGATCGCCGGCTTGATCGTGCCGTCCACGAATTCGCGCACCCGATCGCGAATCTGCTGATGCTCGTCCGACAACGTGAAGTCGATCATGGTGTCCCCCTTGAACTCACGAATCCCCTGGTGAGTCTGCCCGGCCGTGACCTCGGTCGGCGAGTCCGGAAGACCGGCGCACCCGGCCTTAGCCTGACCCCGTGACGTCAGATCCGAAGTCCGCGTCCTGGGATACCGAGGCTCTCCCGAGCGGTCAGGCCAAGGTGACCGCGGTCCGCGAGATGTTCGACGCGATCGCTCCGCGCTACGACCTCGTCAACCGCATCATGACGTTCCGTCTCGACGTTCGCTGGCGACGTTACGCAGTGAAGCGGCTCGCCCTTCCGGCCGGGAGTCGGGTGCTCGATCTGGCCAGTGGAACCGGTGACCTATGCGTCGATCTGCGTCGCGCCGATTTGCATCCGCTGTCATTCGATCTGAGTTTCGGAATGCTGCACGCCGACCGCAGTGGTGCACCGAGGACCCAAGCCGACATCTTGCGCTTACCCATTGGAGATGCGTCGGTCGATGGTGTGACATGCGGGTTCGCTCTGCGAAATCTTCTCGAGTTGCCGGCCTTCTTCGCTGAACTGGCTCGCGTCGTACGACCGGGAGGTCGCATCGCTCTACTCGACGTCGGCGTTCCACGAAACCGTCTCATTCGCTGGGGCAACGGCATCTACTTCGGCAAGATCGTCCCGAAGATCGGCGGGTGGCTCTCCGATCCGGCGGCCTACCGCTACTTGCCCAAGAGCGTCGCCTACTTGCCGCCTCCTGAGACCATGTTGGCCGAACTGCGCAAGGTCGGCTTCTCCGACGCCGAACACCGCGGATTGTCGGGCGGAATCACGCAACTTCTGGTCGCCACTCGCGACGCACGATGAGAGCCGTCACTCGACTTCTCGAACGCGAGGTCGATCTCAACGACGTTTGCCGCCACGACGGTCACCTGTTCGTTCGCAACGGAATCGGTGTGGCCGGCCGCGGACGCGCGGCCACGGTGAGTGCCGACGAAGCCGTCGACTTCCTCGCCACGATCGACCACGACGACGCCTCGGCTGGTCGAGCCAGTCCGGTGGCTCTCGGATGCCTTCCTTTCCGCCCCGGTGCACCGGCCGACTTCGTCATCCCGGCGGTGATCGTCCGCAAGACGAGTGATGGCGGGGTGTTCATCACCACCATCGATCAACCGTCCGAGTCCGACCTTCGCCTCGCCGAGACGTCGACCGCTCCGGTCGCAGCATCGTTCCGAGTCGGACCCCGCACACCGATCGACACCTATCGACGTGCCGTTGAAATCGGTCGTGACGCGGTGCGACGCGGAGATCTCACCAAGGTCGTGATCGCGCGCGAAGTGGGCGTGGAGAGCGATCGACCGCTCGACGTGCACGCGATCCTGCTGCGTCTGAGAGCCGCCTTCGGGGCTAGTTACCGCTACAGCATCGACGGACTCATCGGCGCCTCGCCCGAACTACTCGTTTCGGTCGATGGCGATGTCGTTCGGTCGCATCCATTGGCCGGCACCACTCCGCGCACCGGTGACCCGGTCACCGACGAAACGCTGGCCAAGAAACTCGTGGCCAGTATGAAGGACCAGGTCGAGCACCGCGTGGTGATCGACGTCGTGCACGACGCACTGCTGCCGTGGTGCAGCTACCTCGATTGGGAGCCCGAGCCCTCGGTCATCAAAGTGGCCAACGTTCAACACCTCGGAACCTCGATCGAAGGCCGCCTGTCCGAACCGCGACCCGACGCGGTCGCGCTGGCTCGCCTCCTTTCGCCCACGCCCGCGCTCGGCGGTCATCCGCGCGCGGAGGCGATCGAACTCATCGAGGCGAACGAGGGTTTCGAACGTGGTCGGTACGGCGGCGCCGTGGGCTGGGTCGACTCGACAGGCAACGGTGAGTTCGCCGTGACCATTCGCTGCGCCGAGTTGTCGGCTGACCGTCGATCGGCACGCCTCATCGCCGGTGGCGGCATCGTGGCCGACAGCGACGTCGATGCCGAACTCGCCGAGACTCAGGCCAAGTTCCAGGCCATGTTGTCGGCGATCGTCAGGCCGTAACCGCAGCGACTGCCGCGTGCAGATGCCGGTGCACGTCAAGGTCTCCGCGACGATCGGTGGGTGCGACGATCAACGACGGACCTCGACGAGACAGCGCTTCTTCGAGTTCCGAGCGTGACGACACGGTGGATGTGTTCAGGCCATGAGCGTGGCCCAGAGCGGCCAAATCGGTTCCGTGCGGAGTTCCGAACAACTTCTCGAATCGATCGGCCTCCACCACCGAAGCCTGAGGCAGATAGTGGAAGATGCCGCCACCGTCGTTATCGGTGACCACGATGCGTAGATCGATGTCTCGCCGTGCCAAACCGGCCAGCGACGACGAGTCGTGCAACAAGGCAACGTCGCCGATCAACACTCCGACCGAGCTTCCGGTCGCGCTGGCTACACCAACGGCGGTCGCGATGACCCCGTCGATGCCGTTGGCGCCGCGATTCGAGTGCACCGTCAGGTGATCACAACGTCCGCCGAACCATTCGAGGTCGCGCACCGGCATCGACGATGACACGACGAGATGCGATCCACTCGGAAGACTGGCCGCCAGGCACCGGGCCACCAGCGGCCCTGACATGACGAGGTCGTTCAGAGCACGATCGATCGATTCGGATGCCGCCGCCTCGGCCCGACACCAATCCGCGCACCACGACGTGTCGAAGGCATGGGAAGATCGCGAGGTCGAAACCTCAGTAGCCAGATCCAACGCCCAGGCCGTCGGGTCCGCCACGATGTGCGTGGCGACTCGAGCGTCCGGATCGAAGAACTGCGGATGCGCCGACACGTGAATCTGCTCGACTCCGAGCGACGTGAACCACTGGCTGGTGACCTTCGACGCCGGAGGTTCACCGATTCGCAGCACGGTGTCGGGGCGAAGATTCGCGGCGAACGACTCTGCTCGAACGAGCGAGTCGAAGTGCCGCACCACTCGCGGACCGCGACAGGTCGCTCGTGGTTCGGCGAACACCGGCCAGTCGAGCGCCGCCGCCAAGTCGTCAACCCCGGTTCCCGAGCCTCGGCCGGCGACGATCACGCCGCGACGACCCGACACGCGTGAGGCCAACATCGCGAGTTCTTCGCGTGCCATCACGGATCGACCTCGGTGGGTGACGATCGCGCGACGAGCGGACTCCTCGACGACGGCTTCACCCACCAAGGGTTCACGGAACGGAAGATTGAGATGAACCGGTCCGGGTCGACCCGACGTCGACGCGTCGACGCAGTGAGCCGCCAGCGATGACCAACGGGCTTGTGTCGACCAATCAGCAACACCCGGATCGTGGAACCACCGCACCGACGATCCGAACAGTTTGATCTGGTCGATCGTTTGTGGCGCACCCACATCGCGTAGTTCGGGCGGACGGTCTCCCGTAACAACGAGAAGCGGAACTGCCGACAAGTCGGCTTCGATCACCGCGGCATGGAAGTGCGCCGCGGCGGTGCCGCTCGTGCACAAGGCGATGGCCGGGCGACCGGTGGCCACCCCGAAGCCAAGCGCCGCAAAGGCGGCCGATCGTTCATCGAGCAACATCTCGACCCGCCAGCCCGGTGCCCGATCGAGGGCCAGCGCCATCGGCGTGGAGCGCGAACCCGGCGCCACGAAAGCGGTGTCGAGTCCGAGGGCCGACCACTGGGCGACGAGAGTCGCACAGAACGAGGCTTGTGCATCCGCGGCCACGCCCCGAACGCTACGGCCACAGGGCCGACCTGCCCCCGTCCAAGCCGTAGGGTGACCGATGTGACGGCTTCACTGTCCATCGACATCTGGTCCGACGTGGTGTGCCCGTGGTGCTACATCGGAAAACGGCGCTTCGAGGTCGCACTCGAACGTGTTCGCGCCGCGGCACCCGACCTGCACATCGACATTCGCTACCGCGCGTACCAACTCGACCCCACGGCCCCGAGCTTGTCGTCCACACCGGTCCGCGAGGCCTACGCCCGCAAGTTCGGCGGCCCCGAGCGAGCCGATGCGATTCTTCGACACCTCACCGAGACGGCGGCAGCCGATGGTCTCGACTTCCGCTTCGATATCGCCCAACGCTCGAACACCGTTCTTTCGCATCGAGTCCTGTGGTGGGTGGCCGAACAGTACGGGCTCGACGCTCAAGCGCGCGTGAAGGAACGACTTCTCAAGGCCTACTTCACCGATGGCGAGAACGTGGGTGACCCGCAACAACTCGCCACCATCGTAGCCGACGAACTCGGCGTGGGCGTCGACTCGGTGAGTGCGTTCCTCGAGTCCGGACTTGGTTCGTCGGAAGTGGCCGCCGAACTGCAGCGAGCCGTTGAACACGACATCACGGGAGTTCCCACCTACGTGATCAACGGGGCCTGGGCCATTCCCGGCGCACAAGATCCCGACACGTTCGAACGAGTCCTCCTCCGCGCAGCGGCCAACGCGCGTTCATGACCGACTCGTTGCACTTCGCCACGACACGCCGACCGGGCAACGTCCGTCATCTCGCGTTCGTTCACGGATTCACTCAGACATCGCGCTCGTGGGCACCCATCCTCACCGTGCTCGGCGACGACATCGACGCCACGTGCTTCGACGCTCCCGGTCACGGCGACTCGGCCCGGGTGCGGGGCGACGTTTCCCGAACGGCCGACCTCCTCGCCATTCGCCTTCGCGAACAGGCTCGCGGATCCGTGCTGGTGGGCTATTCGATGGGTGGGCGAATCGCGCTCGATCTGGCGGTGCGACACCAGTCGACGCTTCGCGGGCTGGTCCTCATCAGCGCGACGGCTGGCCTGCGAACCGAGACCGAACGTATCGAGCGACAGCAGCGCGACGAGTTGCTCGCTCAACGGATCGAGGCGATCGGCGTGACACAGTTCGTCGACGAGTGGTTGGCGCAGGACTTGTTCGCAACGCTCACCGAAACGCAAAGCAATCGCGAGGATCGACGACGCAACACCGCGAGTGGTCTGGCCGCGAGTTTGCGCGAATGCGGAGTCGGATCTCAGGAACCCTTGTGGGAACGGCTTGCTTCTCTCGAAATCCCGACTTTGCTGATCGTCGGTGAACTCGACACGAAGTTTCGGGATCTGGCCGCGCAGATGAAGGCTTCCATCGGCGCCAACGCCTCGATCGTCGTCGTGAGTGAGGCCGGACACACTGCCCATCTCGAGCGTCCGATCGAGACGACGGCAGCCATTCGACGTTGGCTCGACGTGAATCGTCTCTGATCGACTCGTGCCGATCGGACCGAGTCGATCAGCCGACGAGTGCGATACCGATGGTGACCAGTGCCCCGACGATCAATTGGAATCGACCGGTGTCACCGAGCACGGCGATGAGGCCCCGACCGCGAACACCACGCAACACCCCACGCACTGGCTTACGCAGCCACGGGAACGCGAGTAGCCCGAGCAACGCTCCTGGCCGCCACGGTGCCGCAACTATCAGCAGGCCGAGTGCGACCAACATGAATCCGGCGTAGAGACGCCTCGTGCGTTCGTCGCCGAGTCGCACCGCCAGAGTGCGCTTGCCAACTTTCGCGTCACCTTCGATGTCACGCAGATTGTTGGTCACGAGCAATGCGCAGGCGAGAGAACCAGCCGAGGAGCCGATCAGCCACGACACGAAGGGCAGTCGCTCGATCACCACGTACACCGTGCCCAGCGTGGCCACCAGTCCGAAGAACACGAAGACGAAGATCTCGCCGAGCCCGAGATAGCCGTACGGCTTCGGGCCGCCCGTGTAACCCCAGGCGGCGAGGACCGCCACGATGCCGACCAAGATCAGCCACCACGATGTCGCGGCCGCCAGTAACAATCCGGCCAGGGCAGCCACACCGAAAGCCGAGAACGCCGCCTGCTTCACCTCACTGGGGGTGGCGAGTCCAGATGCCACCAATCGAGTGGGCCCGATCCGATCGTCGTCGGTGCCACGAACTCCGTCGCTGTAGTCGTTGGCGTAGTTGACCCCCACTTGCAGGGCCAGGCTCACGATGCCGGCCGGCACGACCCGCCACCATGACGCACCACTCTCTCCGACTGCCAGCGACGCACCCATCGCGACCGGCACCACCGCGGCCGGCAACGTTCGCAGACGAGCACCCACGAACCAGCGATTCACGAGCCGAGACTAACCTTCGCGCCGAGGGGGTCGAGTGATGGAGCTCTGGAAGAAGAACGCAGCCGAATTGGCGTCGATGATCGCCAAGCGGGAAGTGTCGAGTCGCGAAGTGGTCGACGCACACCTCGCGCGTATCGATGACGTCAATCCGCGACTCAACGCAGTGGTGCGTCGACTCGATGCCGACGCACGAGCAGCCGCCGACCGTGCCGATGCCGCCGTGAAGGCCGGTGAGCGGTTGGGACCGCTCCACGGTGTTCCGTTCACGGTGAAGGAGAACATCGACCTCGCGGGCACACCCACGACGAATTCGGTGCCGGCACTGGCCGAGGCGGTTTCTCCGAGCGATGCGCCCGTGGTCGAACGCATGCGTGGTGCCGGCGCCATTCCGATCGGTCGCACGAACCTGCCCGACATGGGTCTGCGCATTCACACCGATTCGGCCCTTCATGGTCTCACGCGCAATCCATGGCACCACGATCGCACGACGGGTGGATCGAGTGGTGGCGAAGCATCAGCTCTCGCCTCGGGCATGAGTCCCATCGGACTCGGCAATGATGTGGGTGGCTCGCTGCGCAACCCTGCGCACTGTTGCGGTGTCTCGTCCATCAAGCCGACAGTCGGAGTGGTTCCGTGGGCGACCGAGATTCCTCCCACCGCACTCAACCTTGCGTTCCAACTCATGGTCGTGGAAGGAGTTTTGGCTCGCCGGATCTCGGACGTGCGCGTCGGCTTCGACATCGTGCGTGGCGCCCATCGACGCGATCCCTACTCCGTACCCGCTGATTTGCAAGGCGCACCCACCGATCGGAAGTGGCGAGTGGCCGTACTGGCCGAGCCTCCGGGTGGCCGCACCGACCCCGGTATTGCCGAAGTCGTTCGGGCCACCGGTCGCACTCTCGCCGATGCGGGCCACCACGTCGAAGAAGCCACGCCGCCCGACTACGAAGAGTGCATCGACATGTGGGGTGCCACACTCAACGGCGACCTCGCCGTCGTGCAACCACTGCTCGAAGCCGTCATGGGCGACGGAGGCCGCACGTTCCTCCAATACGGCCGTGAATTGCTCACCAGTGCCGACCAAGCGACCATGAGTGCCATCCACATGCGTCGCTTCGAAGTGGCGGCGAAGTGGGCGCAGTGGTTCGAGCAATACGACGTGTTGCTCTGCCCCACCTGGTCGATGGCGGCATTCGAACACGGCGCCGACATCGCATCTCTCGATGGCGCCAAGGCCACCTTCGAAACGTTCCGTGCAGTGTTGGCTCCCAATCTGTTCGGCAGTCCAGCCGCCGTCGTGCCGGCCGGTGTTTCTGATGGGCTTCCGGTCGGTGTGCAGGTCGCATCGTGGCGTTTCAAGGATCTGGTGTGTCTCGACGTCGCGGCCCATCTTGACGAAGCCATGGGCGTGCGCACCCCCATAGATCCGACCTGGTGATCTCACGTCACACACCGACCCACACTGCGCAACTCAGTCGTAACCTGACGGCGTGACCCGCCTGGTGGCGCTCGATCTCGCGGCCAGTGATTCGTTCGTCGCGCATCTGATCGACGTCTGGGGCGCCGGCGATGCGGTACTGCCGATCGACCAACGACTCTCACACTCCGACAAGTTCAGCTTGCTCCAACTCTTGGGCGCGCACGAGGTGATCGACCCCTCCGGGCGACGCGGTCTGACAACGGGTCGCGATCTCGAACCGGGTGACGCCCTGGTGATCGCCACGAGTGGCAGCACCGGTGCACCCAAGGGCGTCGTGCACACCCATTCGTCCATCGCGGCGTCGTCGCAGGCATCACTCGCTCGCCTGAAGGGTTCGTCGTCCGATCACTGGCTGGCGTGTCTGCCAGTGGCGCACATCGGAGGCTTCTCCGTCGTGAGTCGAGCTCTGGCGTGCGGTGCGGCGTTGACGGTTCGTTCCGATTCCGATCCCGAGACGGTGGCCGCCGCCATTCGCGCCGGCAGCAATCGAACCTCTCTCGTTCCGACTCTGCTCGGACGAGTCGACATCAGCGCCTTCGAGACCGTACTGATCGGTGGCGCTCGTCCACCGGCCGATCGTCCGACCAACGTGATCGCCACCTACGGCCTCACCGAGACGGGAAGCGGTGTGGTCTACGACGGTTGGGCGCTCGACGGTGTCGAGCTCTCGATCGGAGTCGATGACGAAGTTCTCGTTCGCGGACCGATGCTCATGCGTGGTTATCGCGACGGAACCACCGCGATCGACGAAGAGGGCTGGCTGCACACACGCGATTCGGGCTCGATCGACACCAACGGCAAATTGTCCGTGACCGGAAGGCTCGACGATCTGATCAAGACCGGTGGAGAAAAGGTGTGGCCCGAACAGGTCGAGAAGATTCTCGACACCCTCTACCCCGATCGCACGTCGTGCATCGTCGGCGTTCCCGATGCACAGTGGGGCGAAGCGGTGGTTCTTGTCACCGATCGGGGCGGGCTTGCGCTCGATGACGTGCGCGGTCGCGTCAAGGAACTCCTGCCGGCCCGCTGCGCTCCGAAACACATCGTGGTCGCCGACATTCCGCGCACGACGAGTGGAAAGATCCGCCGCCACGACGTGCGGCTGATCGCCGAAAGGGCGCTGGCCGACGCCGACTAGGGTCGCGTCATGTCACGTCTCGCAGGAAAGGTTGCACTGATCACCGGTGCAGCGTCAGGAATCGGTCTGGCCACCACGCGTCGATTGCTCGACGACGGCGCCATGGTTGTAGCTGGCGACATCGACGAGGCCGGCTTGGCGGCCATCTCACCCAAGACCTCGACCGACCGATTGGTCACGGCCCGTTGCGACGTCACTCAAGAGATCGACGTCGAGAACCTAGTCTCTCTCGCGGTCTCGCATTTCGGTGGTCTCGACATCGCGATCGCCAACGCGGGAGCGGGCGGCTACGCACTTCTCACCGAACATCCCCTCGGTGAGTGGCAACGCATCATCGACCTGTGTCTGACCGGCGTGTTCCTCACCGTCAAACACAGCGGTGCCGTCATGCGTGACAACGGCTCCATCGTCACGGTTGCTTCACTCAACGCCATTCAGCCCAGCCGCGGCATGGCCGCCTACTGCACCGCCAAGGCCGGCGTGGCCATGCTTTCGCGAGTCGCGGCCATGGAGCTCGGACCGCGTGGCATCCGCGTCAACACCGTCGCCCCGGGCCTGGTGCAGACGAATGCCACCGGGACGTTCTTCGCCATCCCCCCGATCGTCGAGGAGTTCGCCGAGAACGCCCCACTCGGGCGTTACGCGTCACCCGACGAGATCGCATCGGTGATCGCATTCCTCGCGAGCAACGACTCGTCATACATGAGCGCTTCGTTCGTGTCGATCGACGGCGGCGGCAACACTGGTCGTTATCCGAACCTTCCGGCGATCTTCGAGCAGATCGGGTTTCAGTCGCCCTCGACCTGAGCCTCGATCAGAGAAACACGTACCTTTCGGATTCGGCGTCCTTCCAGCTCCGACACGGTGAAGCGCCAGCCTTCGAAGTCGACGTGTTCGCCAACCACCGGCACGTGCTCGAGTGTTCCGAAGATGAAGCCACCGATCGAGTCCCACTCCTCGTCGGGAATGCGAGTCGAGAGACGATCGTTCACGTCACCGACGCTCGTGGCCCCGTCGACCATGAAATCGCCGTTGGGAAGGGCTGCGATGTCGACGTCTTCGTCGTCGTATTCGTCGGCGATCTCGCCCACGAGTTCTTCGAGGCAGTCTTCGAGCGTGATGAGCCCGGTGATCGAGCCGTACTCGTCGGCCACGACCGCGAGATGGAATTTGTTGGCCTGCATCTCGCGCATGAGCTTCGAGACGGGTTTGTTCTCCGGAACCACCACGACGCGACGCATCTGAGCCGACACCGGACTCGATCCTCCGCTCGACCGCTCGAGACGCACGAGATCCTTCATGAAGGCGATCCCGATCACGTCGTCGTCGTCGTTGATGACCGGCAGACGCGAGAACCCGTGTTCGATCGAGACGCCGATCGCAGCGTCGATCGTGGTGGACTGATGCACCGTCACCATGTCGGGCAGCGGCACCATGATCTCCCGGGCCACGGTGTCGCCGAACTCGATCACCGATTCGATGAGGTCGCGCTCGTGCTTCTCGATCACCTCTTCGATGGCGGCCGCCTCGACGACGCCCAAGAACTCCTGTTCCTTGACGAACGGGCCTTCTTCGAGTCCCTTGCCCTTCACGATCACATTGGTGAGTCGAATGAGTCCGCGTGAAATCAGACGAAGTGGTGGGAATCGAACGAGCACGCGGATGCCGCGGGCCGACATGAGTGCCGCTCGCTCCGAGAACAGAACGGCGTACGTCTTGGGCACCGCTTCGGCCAACACGAAGAAGACGAGCACGTTGGCCACCACGCCAACGGCGACACCCACCGGACCGAATGCCCGCGACGTGATCACACCGGTGAGCGTGGCCTGAACCGTCTGGCAGATGTTCACAGTGAGAAGTAGCGGATTGACCCACTTCTCCGGCTCTTCGATGAGATCGATGAGTGCGCGACCCTGACGAGGACGCCGCTCGGCCAGGGCGGCTGCCTTGGGCTTGGTCATGCGTGACAGCCCCATCTCGGCCACGGCCAAGAAGATCAACACGAAGAGGAGCAGTATCACCACGAGCAGAAGCAACCAGTCGAGACTGGTGAAGGCGGCGATGAGCGCGGTCACGGCATGTCCTGTCGAAAGCGGCTCGGCACCGGGCCGTTCCAGTGGAGTTCGGCCAACAATGCGCGTTCACGTGCCCACATTCGGTCGCGCTCGTCGTCGGTGGCGTGATCCCAGCCGAGGACGTGCAAGATGCCGTGCACCACGAGCAACGCGAACTCGTCATCGAGGTTTCCGGCGTGCGTATCGGCTTGACGAGCCGCCACTTCGGGACAGATGACGACATCGCCCAAGAGCAGCGGCAGATCGCCACGGTCGACCGGCGAGCGATCGGGAGCACGCGTACCGCCCGACGGACCGGCCATCACGTCGACGACTTCACCGCCGTCGATCGGGAACGACAGCACATCGGTCGAACCATCTGCACCCATGTGTTCACGATTGAGTTCGGCCATGTCGGCCTCGGCGATGAAGAACACGCTGAGCTCGGTTCCGCCGCGAACGCCTTCGGCTGACAACACTTTCCGCGCCAACTCCTGCCAACGCGAGACATCGACCGGCACGACGTCTTGTTCGTCGGCGCAGAACACCTCGGGGTCGACGTCACCGCCGATACGCGTCTTGCGTCGAAACCGTGGCGGGCCGAGAGTCACGATCGGCCTTCGCTCGAGCGTTCGTACGCGGCCACGATGTCGGCGACGATGCGATGTCGCACGACATCACCTTTGTCGAGGTGCACGAAACTCAACCCGTCGATGCCGGCGAGCGTGCGCTCGAGTCCGACCAAGCCGCTTCGACCACCGGGTACGTCGATCTGGGTGGTGTCACCGGTGACCACCACCTTCGACCCGAAGCCGATGCGGGTGAGGAACATCTTCATCTGCTCGGGCGTGGTGTTCTGCGCCTCGTCGAGAATGATGAACGAGTTGTTCAGCGTGCGTCCGCGCATGAACGCCAGGGGCGCCACTTCCACGGTTTGACGCTCGATCAATTTCTGCGCCGCTTCCAGGTCGACCATGTCGTACAGCGCGTCGTAGAGCGGCCGGAGGTACGGGTCGATCTTGGCCATCAGGTCGCCGGGAAGGAAGCCGAGTCGTTCGCCGGCCTCGACCGCGGGCCGAGTGAGGATGATTCGCTGAACGGCCTTCGACTGGAGAGCGTGAACGGCCATGGCCACGGCCAGCCAACTCTTGCCCGTTCCGGCCGGTCCGATTCCGAACGTGATCACATTGGTGCGAATTGCATCGATGTAACGCTTCTGCCCGGCGGTCTTCGGACGGACCGAACGGCCCTTGGCCCCTCGAAGCACCTCGTCGGTCAGGACCCGCGACGGCCGTTCGTCGGACTGGACCATGCCGATACTGCGACCAACCACGGCCTGGTCGAGGGACTCCCCGCGCTGCAGGACCAGGACCAACTCCTCGAAGAGCTTGGCCACGACGACGCTCTGCGGGCCGAGAATCGTGACCTCGTTACCGCGCACGGAGATGTCGGTATCGGGAAAAGCCGTCTCGATGGCGCGCAAATGAGAGTCGCGCGAACCCAGAAGGGCCGGCATCAGGTGGGTTCCCGGGACGACGACGGTGGACGAACTACTTGGAGGTGCCATCGTGAGGAGTCGGGCGTGGGCCCACGGAGGCCACCTTAGCCGCCCTCCGGAGCACCCACCACCGTCGCCAGAACGCTCTCTTGCCACCAGAGGTTTCTTCCGTCTACTGTCTCGCTCAGCAGGACATTCGTCATCGAAGAATTCGGTGCCGAGTCAGGCTGGCGGAAAGGCAAGAGCGGGGGACTCGGAACAGACGATGGGAGCCAACTGTGGGCTCCATCGAACTTTTGATTCTTCGTGCTGCGATCCAACGGGCGTGAGCCCTCAGCACAACAACGAACACATCGGGAAAGGAATGCAGTGCCGTCTTATTTGACACCAGGCGTGTACGTCGAAGAAGTCCCGTCAGGTCAGGCCACGCTGTCAGCGGGTCTCACTGCGGTTGCTGCCTTCGTCGGATTCACCGCCGACTATCCGAAGGACGATCCGACCGACCCGCAGGGTCTGAAGCCTCGCCTCGTCACGAGTTGGACGCAGTACGAGTCGCTGTACGGCGGGTTCACACCGGGAGCCATGCTCCCCCACTCGGTCTACGGCTTCTTCAACAACGGTGGCGGCTTGGCCTACATCGTTCGCGTCGCTCACCGTGCCCCGTCCGATAAGCCTGGTCAGCTCGCGTTGCCCGCTGTCGATCGCGCACTTGGTCAGCCCCTCGAGATCCAGAGCGTTGGCCCGGCCGACGGCCTATCGGTCACCATCGAGCCCGGTTCGCCGGTGGACGAGAAGGAAGCTCCCAAGTTCAACCTCGTGGTGAACGAGGGTGGTAAGGAGATCGAGCGCTTCGATGACGTTTCGCTGGCCGATGTGGCCAAGACCGTGAGCGGCAAGTCGAAGAAGATCAAGGTCGAGTCGAAGGTCGATCTGAAGTCGCTCGCCGACCTCTCGCTCGCCAACATCAAGACCGGCCTCTACTCCATCACTCCCGCCCCGGCCGTTCCGGTCGAAGTGAAGTCGAAGCATTTCGCGGGCAGCGAGACCGAGCGCACCGGCATCAACGGTCTCGTCATCGCTGACGAAGTCACCATGGTCATGGTGCCCGACTTGATCACAGCCGCGACCAAGGCCGACGGCTCGCTCGACCTCGGCATGTGGAAGGCCGTTCAAACGGCACTCATCACTCACTGCGAAGGCCAGGCCAACCGTATGGCCATCCTCGACGCGCCTCCGGGCATGTCGCCGCAGCAGGTGAAGGAGTGGCGCTCGAACGTCGCCATGTACGACTCGGCTTTCGCCGCGTTCTACTACCCGTGGATTCGCGTCGACAATCCGGCCAGCACCGGCCCGGCCGACACGACCATCCTCGTTCCGCCCTCGGGTCACGTGGCCGGAATCTGGAGCCGTGTCGACGACACCCGTGGCGTCTGGAAGGCCCCGGCCAACGAGGTCGTCCGTGGTGTTCTCTCCACTGAAATCGACATCACCAAGGGCGAGCAGGCTCTGCTCAATCCGATCGGCATCAACTGCATCCGTCCGTTCGGCACGCGCGGTATCCGCGTGTGGGGTGCTCGCACCCTCTCGTCGAACACCGACTGGACGTACATCAACGTTCGTCGTCTGTTCAACATGATCGAGACCGCGATCATGGAGGGAACGCAGTTCGCCGTGTTCGAGCCCAACGACCAGAAGCTCTGGGAAGGCCTGAAGCGCACCATCTCCGCGTTCCTTCGCGGTTTGTGGCGTGACGGCGCTCTCTTCGGCGCAACAGCCGAGCAGGCGTTCTTCGTCAAGTGCGACTCCGAGACCAACCCGCCCGATTCGATCGATCAGGGCAAAGTCGTCGTCGAAGTGGGTATCGCTCCGGTGAAGCCCGCCGAATTCGTCATCTTCCGAATCAGCCAGCTGCGTCAGGCAGCCTGACCCCGAAAGGACCATGAACCATGGCAAACGATCATGATCTCGAATTTCTCGGATCTCAGTTCGCCCTCGAACTCGAGGGTGTCGAGCTGGCCCGCTTCACTGGCTGCAGCGGTCTGAGCTACACGACTGAGGTCGTCGAGTACCAGGACACCGTCGGCGGAAAGATCGTGATCCGGAAGCGTCCGGGTCGCACCAAGTACGACGACATCGTGTTGAAGCGCGGCCTCTCGGCCGACAGTGCGATCATCGACTGGCACCAGAAGGTGCTCGAAGGGACCGTCGAGCGCACCAACGGCTCGATCGTCATCTACGACGCCGCTGGCGAAGAAGTCGGGCGCTGGAACTTCGAGAACGGCTGGCCTTCCAAGTGGAGCGCCTCCGATCTCGACGCCGGCACCGACGACGTGATGATCGAAGAACTGACCATCAGCCACGAAGGACTCTTCAAGGCCTGATGGCTCTCAAGACGGAATTCGCCTTCACTCTGCCCCGCGGTTTCCTCGCGGCGGACGGGACCGTCCACCGTCGCGGCGTCATGCGCCTCGCGACGGCTCGCGACGAGATCGAACCGCTACGTGACCCGCGGGTGCAGGGTGCGGACGATCCGTACTTGACCATCATCGTTCTGTCGCGTGTGGTGATCGAACTGGGAACCCTCTCAGCGGTCACCCCACGCGAGATCGAGAATCTTTTCGCCGCCGATCTCGCGTTCCTGCAGGATCTCTACGGCGTCATCAACTTCGGCGGCCCCGGCGACGTGCGAGCGTTCCTCGCCGAAGCCAACGCCGCCCTCGAATCCTCCAGCGGCTCGCGTTCTCTCGACATCGATGACGAGGACGACGAAGATGACGACGAGGATGACGATGACGACGAGGATGACGACGAGTACGAGGATGACGACGATCAAGACGACGACGAGGATGACGACGAGGTCGAAATCGCTGTCGGACGTCGTCGCGGAAGTTCGGTGATCGAAGAAGTCAATCGGGACTCCTGATGGAGCTCTACCCAGAGGATGCTCTGTGGGACGAGGTCGTGTACCTCGCGTACCACATTCACTGGGATCTCGACCGACTGCTCGACTTGCAGCACGCTGACCGAGTGAATCTCGTCGAACGAGTGGCCTCACTCAATCGTCGTGCGCTCGATGAAGCCAAGAAGTTGCTCGCCTAGACCACGGTCAGGAAATGAGCGATGGCGAAATTCGATTCTTTCTACGCTGCGAACCCCACCTCGGCGACTTTCGTCGTCGAGGTTGATGGTCGGCCACTCGGTCAGTTCCGCGAGGCATCTGGTCTCTCCGTGACGGTCGAGGTCGAAGAGGTCGTCGAGGGTGGCCAGAATTTCCACACGCACAAACTCCCCGGGCGTTTCACGTTCACCAATGTGACCCTGCGCCGCGGACTCACCGAAGACAACGGCTTGATCGCCTGGATCGACGAAGTCACCGCTGGTGGATTCGAGAAGAAGGGCAAGAAGCTCAAGCGCAACACCGTGGCCATCATTCTCATGAGCGCCGATGGCAAGCGTCTGCGCACATGGACGCTGCAAGAAGCCTTCCCTGTCTCGTGGAAGGGCCCCGACTTCTCACTCGCCAGCGATGACTTTCTGGTCGAAGAGGTGGAGATCGCGCACCACGGTTTCACGGTCGCCAACGGCAAGGCACCGGCTGGCAAGAAACCGTCCAAGAAGGGCAAGAAGCCCAAGAGACCTCAGACGACCAAGAACAAGTCGACCAAGCCCAAGAAGCCGGCCAAGAAGAAGGCCCCGGCCAAGAAAGCCCCCGCGAAGAAGGCGCCGGCCAAGAAGCCGGCTGCCAAGAAGCAGCCCGGCTACATGAAGTCGACTGCCTCGTCTCGGGCGAAGCAGAAGCCACCGGCGAAGAAGCGCTGACCCATGAGCGACGACACCACCTCTTCCTCACTTCCGCTGCGCCGCATCACTCGATCGGCCCGGATCGTTTCGTCGTCGCACCTGACGACACGGCCGCGCATCGGTCGGCTCGCATCGAGTACACAGATGCTCGCCAACAGTCTTGGTCGTCCGTCCACGGTTCGCCGCTCGATCAGCGAAGCCGCACCGGTGAAGTATCCGTCGTGGTTGTTGCCGTCGATGGCCGGACGATCCGACGGCCTCGATCAATGGCGTGATCGCGACCTCATTGCCATCCGTCGGGCCCGCAGCAAGAACCGAGTAGTCCGACAAGTCCCGCCTCGGGGTCTCCCGATGGCATCACACGCTCGCGGTCGCGGCCGTCTGGGCGAACAAGTCGCACCGTCGTCGATCGCGCGCCGCCTCCAACCGGTACGACGCACGCCCGCCCCGAACGATGCACATGCGAACTCGAGCCAGGTGTCAGCAGTGCGGCCGGCGACACCACGGCCACCGCGGGCGCGACGATTGGCTCTGCCCCCGGGTAAGTCCGGCGATCGCGAGGGACCAGCCGGTCCACGCGGTTCACTGACATTCGGTCGTCACGCGTCGTTGCCGTTGGTAGCGACGGCTCGTCGTGCTGTGTCCGAAAGCGCCGAACCTCGCTCGTTCTCGGCCCCGATGCCCCGCATCACAGACCCAGGTAGCCGTCGAAGCGCATCGTCACAACCCCGCAACGAGAGTCAGATGACGCGTCGTCGCAACGACCCGACCCAGAGCGACACGTCGACGTCTCGCTCGACGAGCAACCGCGAGGCATCGCCGTTGCGTCGCGAACGACCCGAGTGGACGACCTTCTCCAACGGATCAACTCCTGAAACGTCGTCCTCGATCAACGGTCGCGACCGCAACCAGGCGACCAGTGATCGAACGACGAGTTCCCTTGGTAAGACAACGACGATCTCCGCGGCGACGACGTCGTCCGCGGGGGCGACCACGTCGCCGGCAGTTACGACACCACAGGTTGCGACACCCGATCCGTCGACTCGCACGGCGGTCACCGCGCGTCGCTCACGATCGAACGATCGTCGCTCGGGACAGGTCCGTCGAAGTAGTGCCCGTCCCGTTCGGTCCTTCACCCCGGGCTGGCGGCGAATCGCTGGCATTCCCGAAACGACGTTGCCGACTCACGACGAATCCCTGCGCCGATCATCGGCACGCGAGTCGACCCTCGCCGAACGAGTCGCTCAACTCGCCGACCCGTCGAGTACCCCCCGCACTGCTCCGGGCGCACTGGTGAGGCGATCCCCCGTCGCCGGGTCGATGTTCTCATTGGCTGCCGCCATGGTGTCGGCGCAGACCGCCAGCTCGCGCACGGGGACGACTCTCAGCGCACCGACGTCATCCCCGTCTCGGGGCCGCCGAACGAATGCGGGGGTGCGTCGATCGACAGTCGGCACATCACGGACACCCGCCCCGTCATCGTCATCACCATCGCCATCATCATCACCATCATCATCGCCCGGGTCATCAACCCGGTTGCCGCAGGTGTCGAGTACACCGTCCCCGCGAACGACAGCAACTCCGCTGTGGCGCCGAGCGCAACAGAACATGGACGTCGAATCAGCCACGACGGCGCGCCGCAGCCTGAGCCCCTCTCCTCGAACTTCAGTTGCTTCGTTCGGATCGCGTCCCGGCGACGTGGCCCGACGCCGTGAAATAGCGACGACATCGACGGCTCGGCGACCCGAATTACGTCGCCGAACGACCGCGCTCGGGGCTCGTCGCTCCCCCAGTATCGATCGTCTCCTCGATTCGGCATCGCCCGTCCGACGCTCGGCTCTGGTTGTCGCGCCGGGTGGAAGCGCATCGTCGCCGTTCGTCGGCTCGTTGGCTCGGGCGGTGGCAAGGCGTCAACAGTCGCCTAACGCTTCGGCGAACGCACCGGCAAGTACTCGTCCTTCGTCGCGTTCACGTTCGGCATCCTCAGTGGGGTCGTTCGCGGCCTCGTCATCCACCTCCCCACGTACTGGTCCGGGAGCCGATGCTGCACAGAACTTCGCCGAGCGTCTCGCACGGCGCACGGGAGAAGCCGTGCCTGCAGCCGCGAGTGGACTGGCCGCACGAAGTGAACGGCAGGGCGCGTCGTTCGGGGACACTTCCGACGGTTCGGCTGACTCCTCGATCAGCGATCTCGTGTCGCGTTCGATCGCCGCTCGCGAAGCATCCGCCTCACCGGCCCTTCTGCGCTCCATTTCCGACGGCGCATCGACACATTCTTCAGTAACCACCGACGAACTGCCTGCGCGCGACAGCCGTTCACGAGGCAACGGCGACAACACAGGCACAACGGGTTTCCCCGTGGCGTCACCTTCCCGCCCGCAGCCGCGAGCGGACTCTTCGACTCGAATCGCCTACCGGGCCGCCACCGCTCCACGTCCGGCCGCCATCCGTCGATCGGTGATCGACGATCTCCCGGTCGCTCCCATCGTGTTACCTCCCAACCGCGACTCAGTGGGCAGCTCGACGATCAACGGAACATCGCCGATCGATTCGGCCTCGGGACGGACCTCGTCCTCAGCGAGCCGATCAGCATCGGGTCAATCGTCATCGAGGGACTCGAATCGCACCAATCGAACGGCATCTCGATCGGTGAGCGTGCGTCGCTCGTCCAACACGAATGGGTCGGGGTCCATTCGGCGGTCATCGAGCTCTGGCGGTTCCGACGACGCGATCTCAGCCGACGCCCTGGCACGAATGATCGAACACGGCTTCGAACCCGACCTGACCCGTACTGTCACTCGCCGCGTCGCTGGAACGACTTCATCTCCCGTGCGTCGTTCACCGAGCGGATCCACCCGCTCGGCGTCGACGTCCGGCTCCGCGTCGAGTTCCTCCGTCATCCGTCGCTCCAATTCGGGCCTCGCTTCGATCGCGCCCGGTCCGATTGCAATCGTCGGAACCGTTTCTGGCGGAAGCGACTCGACCGAATCATCCTCGGGCGGTGTGACCACGAGTCAACTTCTCGACCTCATCGACTGGATCAACCGCGTTGTCGATGAACGTCTACGTCTCGAATTGGAACGGCGCGGCATGACCGGAGGTAGGTGGTAACGATGGCTATTCAGAAGGCATATCTGATGACCGAAACCAAGAAGAAGATCGAGTTCATGTTCAACCCACAAGACCTCGAGTTCTCCAAGACGACGTCATGGAAGTCGAACGACACGCCGGGAAGCAACGCGCCCCAACTCCAGTTCGACAGCGGTGGATCAGTCGAGTTCTCGATCACGGCTCTTTTCGACTCGACGGCCAACGGAAAGCCGGTCACCAAGATCACCGACGAGCTCTACAAGTTGACGGTCACCGACAAGAGCATCAAAGGCACCAAAGAAGATCGCAACATGACGCGCCCGCCCTGGGTGCAGTTCCACTGGGGCAAGATGCGCTCGTTCAAGGCGGTCGTCACGAAACTCGACTTGAAGTTCACGTACTTCACCGCCGACGGCACTCCCCTGCGCGCCTCGGCCTCCATGTCGTTCCGCCAATACACCGACGAGAAGAACCTGGCCCCACAGAACCCGACGTCGGGGACCCCGAATCCGGGTCAGATTCGGCGCGTCGAGTCGGGCCAGTACCTCGACACCATCGCCGACGACATTTACGGCGATCCCAGCCGATGGAGACTCATCGCCGAAGCCAACGACATCGACGATCCGCTCGACCTCCCACCGGGTCGTCGCGTCGTGATCCCAGAGTTGGAAGGCTGACATGACCGAAGTCAACGTCGCCGTACCCAAAGTGTCGCTCAACGGGTCGCCCGTCACGGGCGCCAAGGCCGACGCTTTGGTCGACGCCCGCGTGACCGTGGAAACGGCCGCCCCGGCTCAGGCGATCCTTCGGTACCACGACCCGTTCTTCGAATTGCTCGAAGGGTCGTTCGCCAAGATCGGCGGCAAGGTCGAAGTCTCCTTCCCCGACGCAAAGGGCTCCGACGTCGTGGTGTTCAAAGGAGTGGTCGCTGCCATAGCCGCCGAACAAGGTGCCGCCGATCGTCACGAACTCGTGATCACGGCCTACGACGCATCGCAGCAGTTGGCTCACGGCCTCACCCCCTTCACGTACAAAGAGATGACCATCGGCGACATCGTCGGCAAGATCGCGAAGCGAAACGGACTCAAGCCGAACACCACCATCACCGGCAAGAAGATGGAGTACTTCCTCCAACTCGACACCGATCACGCCGTGCTCGACGACCTGGCCATCCGAACCGGGGCCGAGTGGTGGGTCGACGGCGACAAACTGCACTTCACCAAGCGCACGTTGAAAGGCCCCATCAAGTTGAAGTGGGGCACCACATTGCAACGCTTCTCAGCTCGCTTCAGCGGTGCCGGACGAGTGGACGACGTGACCGTGCGCGGCTGGGATCCGGCCACTCAGAAGTCGGTCAAGGGTGTGGCCAAGCGCACTGACGTGTCGAGCACGAAGGTCGGCTTGAAGTTGAAGATGACCGATACACGCTCTGGCGAAGCCAAGGCTCTCAAGGCCAAGAGCACCGTGACTGACATTCCCGTGAACGCCGCCGATGAAGCCAAGGCGATCGCCGAAGCGATGCAGGCCGACTTGGCCGCGGGCGAACTTCACATCCGGGGCGAGGCGATCGGACAGCCGAAGATCACAGCTGGTGCGACTATCGAAATCGAGGGTGCCGGGAAACAGTTGGCCGGCACCTTCGTGGTGTCGCGAGTGGAGCACGTCT
Organism: Actinomycetota bacterium; assembly: GCA_018882725.1. Classification (GTDB taxonomy): domain Bacteria; phylum Actinomycetota; class Acidimicrobiia; order Acidimicrobiales; family Ilumatobacteraceae; genus Casp-actino8. Next base: position 24,367 of record VERK01000006.1, read on the forward strand.
TCGGAATCGGCCGCCCCCTGATTTCACGCTTCGAGGGAGGCCGTCACGCCGGCGGCACCCTGGCCGATCAACTCGTGTCGGCTCAGCGGGGCTCGGTGCGCAACCGACGCCAGTTCGCAATCGGAACCGTGACCAACGTGAAGGACCCTGACAAGGCTGGTCGCGTCAAGGTGAAGCTGCCCACCGTGTCGGATGCCGACGAATCGGCCTGGGCTCGCGTGGTGTCACCCGGTGCCGGCAACAAGCGCGGACTCCATCTCATGCCCGATGTGGGCGATGAGGTCTTGGTCGCGTTCATCGGCGGCGACTTCCGCAACCCGGTGGTTCTCGGAGGCATATGGAGCAAGAAGAACGCTCCACCCACGCCCGAACCCGTGAAGGGCGACAAGGTCAGCGAGCGTTCACTCACCCTCGCATCCGGGGCGAAGTTGGTGTTCACCGAGAACACTGACAAGTCCAAAGCAGTCGTCGCCCTCAAACATGCCGAAGCCGAGACGAGCCTGCAGTTCGACAAGGACGGCATCAAACTCAACGCCAAGAAGGGCACCAAGATCAAGATCGCGGTAGGCGAAGCGTCCATCGAGATGCAGAGCGACGGGACCATCACAATCAAGGGCGGCGCGATCACCATCAAGGCCGACAAGAACCTCACGCTTCAGGGTCAGAAAGTCACGGTGAAGGGGGCAACCGGTGCCGTGGTCGACGGCGGTGGATCGAAGATCGACTTGAGCCCGGCCGCAGCGAAGGTGTCGTCGAGCGGCATCACCGAAATCAAGGGTTCATTGGTCAAGTTGAACTGATCGAGACGAGAGAACGAAGGAGGCGAAACATGAGTGATGACTTCATCGGGCGGGGATTCCCCTTTCCCATGCGAATCAACGAGCGAGGATCCCTGGATCTTGTCGGCGGCATCGAGGAACTCGAGCGGTCGATGACGGTGATCATCTCGACGGCACCCGGCGAACGGCCGTTCCGCCCCCGTTTCGGCTGCCAGATCTGGGAGCTCATGTTCGAGCCGATCAACACCAACACCATGGGCCTCATGGAGATGTACGTCGAGGAGGCCCTGCGCACGTGGGAGCCGCGCGTCGACGTGGACGAAATCTCGGTCGAACCGGGCGAACAGGACGGTGCCGTGATGATCTCGGTCTCGTACACGGTGCGTGCCACCAACGACAGTCGCAACCTCGTCTATCCCTTCTACACCATTCCACCGGAGGATGAATCGTGAGCTTCCCGCGTCCCGATCTCGACGATCGCCGCTTCCAGGACCTCGTGGACGAGGCCAAGCGGATGATCCCCAAGTTCCTCCCCGAGTGGACGAACCACAACGTGTCCGACCCCGGCGTCGCACTCATCGAGTTGTTCGCCTGGATGACCGAGTTGACGCTCTATCGCCTCAACCGCGTGCCCGACCGGATCTACACGTCGTTCCTCGACCTGGTGGGAATCAGTCCGTATCCGGCCGCGGCGGCCCGCGCCGACGTCGCGTTCGTGTTCTCCACGGTTCCGGAAGAGACCGTGATCGTTCCGGCCGGCAGCGAAGTGTCGACCACCGGTGACGACCCCGTGGTGTTCTCGACCCTCACCGACCTCGCGGTCATCCAACCGAACGTCGCGTTCACGTGGACACTGTCGAGCGATGGATCCGATCAGCCCGACGAGGGTCGCATCAAGGACGTCCAACAGGACCTCGTGCTCGAGAACGAAGTCGTGCGCGTGTTCACGAGCGATCCCGTCGAACCGGGCGATGCGTTCTACATCGGGTTCCGCGATCCTCTCGGGGGTTACATGCTGCGCGTCGACGTGGAGGCCGACGTCGAGGGCATCGGCGTCAACCCCGACGATCCGCCGCTCACGTGGGAGGTCTGGACGACCGAAGGCTGGTTGGCCTGCACGATCCAGAGCGACACCACCGGTGGGCTCAACCGCAACGGCAGCATCCACCTGATCATTCCGTCGGGCCACCTCCCGCTGACGGTCGGCGTCGAACGCGCGTATTGGCTGAGGCTTCGTCTGCTCGCACCGGGCCCCGATCAAGCGCCGTACCGAACCTCTCCGCTCATCCGCACCGTTCAGGTTCACGCCGTCGGGGGCACCGTCGGGGCCGAACACGCCGAACCATTCGGCGAGGAGTACATCGGCGTCGCCTCGGGTCTTCCCGGACAGTCGTACCCGATCCAGACGTCGCCGATCCTTCCGCGGCGGTCGAACGAACGAGTCGAGTTGCGCTTCGGCGAAGTGAACGAACCGTGGACCGAAGTCGCCGACTTCTCGCGTTCCGGCGAGAACGACCGTCACTTCACGTGGGACAGCGTGTCGGGAATGGTGTCGTTCGGTCCGCGCGTGCGTCAACCCGATGGGCGCTTCGTCCAATAC
>VERK01000131.1 GCA_018882725.1 Actinomycetota bacterium
GCTGGCGAGCGGTCACGCGCTCGCCTTCGACGGCAATGTAGGCCTGAAGGATTCCGGCGAAGGCCGATCGAACCTCGGTGTCTCCGACGAGTCCGATGACGGTTCCGACATCGACCCGGGCGCCCGCGCCCAGAGAGGTGGTCGGGGTGAACACGCCCGCCGACGGACTGACAACCAGTCGTTCGGTTGCGAACAGGTGCTCGCCCTCCAACTGCGCAGCACCGGTCGGAGAAGCCGCGTTGACCCATTCGATGAACTTGTCGAGGTCGTCGGGAGTGGCCACCGAGATGGTGCGGGCCGACTCGAGGGTTCTCTTGGCCATACCGGTGAGAACTCCACCGGGTCCGAGTTCGGCGATGCCGGTGACACCGAGTTCGCCCATTGTGAGCAAGCAATGCTTCCAGCGCACCGGGCTCGACAACTGAGCCGACAACAGTCCCGACCATTCGTCGCCCGAGGCGTGAGCCATGGCGTCGACGTTGCTGACGACCGGAACCTCGGTGTCACGCGGCGCCGCATCAGCAATTGCTTGGCGCAGACGATCGCGAGCTGGTGTCATGAACGGTGTGTGGAACGCGCCGGCCACCTGAAGAGGCATGGCCTTCTTCGCTCCGAGTTCCTTCGCGATCTCGGATGCGCGAGCGACTCCGTCGGGCGAGCCGGCGATCACCACTTGACCCGGTGCGTTGAAGTTGGCGACCCATACATCAGAGTCGGCGCGACGGCACGCGACTTCCACGAGTTCGTCATCGAGTCCGAGAACGGCCGCCATGGTTCCGGGATTGGCCTGGCCGGCCTCGTGCATCGCGGCGGCGCGCTCGCTCACGAGTCGAACGCCGTCATCGAAGGCGAGGGCGCCCGCAGCGGTCAGGGCCGTGTACTCGCCGAGACTGTGGCCCGCACAGAAACTGGGATCGACTCCGAGTCGTTCGACGGCATCGAGAACCATGAGGCTCGACACGAACGTCGTGAGTTGGGCGTTGCGGGTGTCGCGGAGATCCTCGGCGTCAGCGTCGAGCAGAAGATGCCCCACGTCACGGCCGGCGATGTCGGACGCCTCGGTCACCAATTCCCAACTCTCGTGTTCGACCCAGGGGCGACCCATGCCGGGTCGCTGCGAACCCTGGCCGGGGAAGGTGAACGCGAGCACGTCCGAACGATAATCGGCTGGTCGATGGGGTCTCCGACTACTGGCAGGTAACCTCGTTCCCGCGCCCCGGTAGCCCAACGGCAGAGGCAGCGGCTTCAAACTCCGTACGGTGTGGGTTCGAATCCCACCCGGGGCACCACACTCAGGCTTCCCGAACCTGACTCATAGACTCCCGGCATGGGACAGCGAATGATCGAGCGACGCCTCCGCGAGACGTCCGATCGCCTGCGTCGTCTGCGCGAAGAACTCCGCATTGTCGACGAACAGTTGGCCCATCTGAGCGACGAGGCCGACGATCTCGGCCTGCGGGCCCTGGTGTCGGAGACGCCGGGAGCGTCGGTCGAGTACCGCGAGGCTCGGCTGCACGCCGACGCCATGCGCACCCACCGCGAGCAGGTGGCGGCCGGAATCCAGGAATTGGAAGCCCGTCAGGATCAGCTGCTCGAAAAGTTGGCCCACGGCTGAACACATCAGCGACCAGGCACGGCGAACCGGTCCCCGGACCCGGGCGTTTGGTTGAATGAGTTCGTGAGCATTCGCGTCGTCGTCGCCGAGGACGAGGCCATCATCCGCCTCGACCTCACGGAAACCCTCCAGGAAGAGGGGTACGACGTCGTCGGCGAAACGGGTCGCGGTGATCAGGCGCTCGAGCTCATTCGGTCGCTGCGACCCGACCTGGCGATTCTCGACGTGAAGATGCCGGGGATGGACGGTCTCGAAGTGGCCCGTCACATCGCCGACGAAAAGATCTGCGGCGTACTCGTTCTGACGGCGTTCTCGCAACGTGAGATCGTCGAACAGGCGCGTGACGCCGGTGCGCTGGCGTATCTCGTGAAGCCCTACCAGAAGAGCGACCTCATCCCGGCGATCGAAGTTGCCATCGGTCGATTTCGTGAGTTGCAGACCCTGTCGGGTCACGTCGACGCTCTGGGCGAACAGCTCGAAGCGCGAAAGATCATCGACCGCGCGAAGGGCCGCCTCATCGACGAGTTCGGCTACAAGGAACACGACGCGTTCGCATTCATCCAACGCACCGCGATGAAGGAACGCTCGCGTATGCGGGACGTCGCCGAGAAGATCCTGTCGGGCGAAGTGGTCCCGTGACCGCTGGCCGTCCGCGCCTTCTCCTCCTCGACGGCAATTCGCTCACGTACCGCGCATTCTTCGGCTTGCCGACCGACATGGTCACGGCCAGTGGGCAGGTCACCAACGCGGTGTTCGGCTTCACGTCGATGCTGGTGACGATGTTGAAGGATCACCGACCCACCGGTCTGGTGGTCGCATTCGATCGTTCGGAGCCGACCTTCCGTCACGAGGCCGAACCCAAGTACAAGGCGCAACGCGAGTCGGCGCCCGACATCCTTCGACAGCAGCTCGGCATCGTCCGCGAGGTCCTGGCGGCCCTCGGAGTTCCTGCGATCGAGATTCCGGGATTCGAAGCCGATGACATCATCGCCACGGTGGCCGACCGAGCAGTCGACGGCGGATTCGACGTCATGATCGTCACCGGCGACCGCGACAGTTATCAACTCGTCCGCGATCCACACGTTCGCGTTCTGTACAACCGACGAGGCGTCACCGACTACGCGCTCTACGACGAGGCCGGCATCCTCGAGAAGACTGGTGTCACTCCGCAGCAGTATCCGACGTACGCGGCCTTACGAGGGGATCCGAGCGACAATCTTCCCGGCGTGCCGGGCGTGGGGGAGAAGACGGCCGCGAAGTTGGTGTCGAAGTACGGAACCCTCGACGGCATCTTCGCTCACACCTCCGAGCAGACGCCCAAGTTGCGAAGCGCTCTGGAGGAGAACCAGGAATTGGCGCGACACAACGAGTTCCTCATGAAGTTGCGCCACGACGCCCCGGTTCAACTCGATTTGGCCGATGTACACATCACGCCGAACGAAGCCGAACTGCGCCGTTTGTTCGACTTCTTGGAGTTCAAGACGATGTGGTCGCGTTTGCGCGGCGCTCTGGCGACAGCCGGTGTGGAGGCCGGCGTAGCGGCGGATCCGAACGAGGAGACCGCCCGGCAGAGCGTGCTCGACGTGTCGTACGCGGAAGCCGGATCAGCGAACGAAGTGGTCGCATTCCTCGCCGCCCACGACATGGTCGACGTCGCGGGAGCCTGGGACGGCGAGCCCGGTCGATCGGACCTTCTCGGCGTTGCGCTCGCGGCCACCACGACGCTCTGGGTGCCACGTTCGTTGCTCGCTCATTCGAGCGTGGCCCAAGCGCTGTCGATTCATCGTGTGCGCGGTCACGACGTCAAGGCTCTCATGCGCTCCGGTCTGGCGATCGGTGTCGATCTGGCCGGTCTCGAACTCGACACCGCCATCGCGGCGTATCTGCTCGAACCGGGTTCGAACGACTATTCGATCGGGAGACTTCTTCTCGATCGCACCGATGTGTGTCTTCCCGACGTCGGCGCTCCTTCCGGCCAACTCGATCTCGACGGATCGGCCACTAGTCCGGCGCAGGACGCGGCGGCCCGAGCCGCTGGAGTCGCACCGTTGGCGTCCGCGCTCGAGTCGTCCCTCGATTCCGAGGCGATGCGCCATCTCTACGTCGACATCGAGAATCCGCTGGTGCGAGTGCTGGCCAAGATGGAGCACGTCGGTATCGGCGTCGACGTCGAGCGTCTACGTGAGATCGGACGGCGTCTCACCTCCGAGGCCGAACGCCTCGGACAGGTCCTGCAAGAACTGGCCGGTGGGCCGTTCAATCCGAACTCACCGGCACAACTCGGGCGCATCCTGTTCGAGGAACGTGGCCTCACGCCGCCCAAGAAGACCAAGACCGGTTATTCCACCGATGCGGCCACGCTCGAAAAGTTGCGCGACGAGTGGCCCGAGTTCATCGATACTTTGCTGCGCTATCGCGAGTTCGAGAAGCTGCGCGGCACGTACGGCGAGGGACTCGTTGCCGAAGTTGCATCCGATGGCCGCATCCACGCCACGTTCAATCAGACGGTCGCTCGGACAGGTCGCTTGTCGAGCGATCATCCGAATCTCCACAACATTCCGGTGCGCTCCGACGAGGGCCGCGTGTTCCGCGAAGCGTTCGTGCCGGCACCGGGTCACTCACTCCTGGTGGCCGACTACAACCAGATCGAACTGCGCTGCATCGCACACCTGGCCAACGACCCCGGTCTGATCGATGCGTTCCGAAGCGGACGCGACGTGCACCGAGCCACCGCAGCCCAAGTGTTCGGAGTCGACGAAGGCGACGTGAACTTCGATCAACGGTCGAAAGCCAAGATGGTGTCGTACGGCTTGGCCTACGGCATGGAGGCCTACGGACTCGCGCAGCGACTGGCCATTCCGGTCGGCGAAGCCGCCGAGATCCTCGATGCCTACTTCACCGCCTTCCCGAACGTGCGCGACTACATGGATCGCACCGTGGCCGAGGCTCGTCAGCGCGGATACACCGAAACGTTGTTCGGACGGCGTCGTCCGATTCCCGAACTTCTCAACGACAACTTCCGAATCCGCCAGGCCGGCGAGCGACAGGCGATGAACGCGGGGATCCAGGGTCTGGCCGCGGACATCTTCAAGGTCGCACTCGTTCGTATCGACCGAGCCCTCGAAGAGACTCGACGTTCGAGCCGGCTCGTTATGCAGGTTCACGACGAAGTGATCGTGGAAGTGCCCGAGGGCGAACGGGACAGTGTCGGGCCACTCGTGATCGGACTCATGGAGGACGCCGCCGAACTCAGTGTGCCGCTGGCGGTCAACTTCGCATGGGGCGATTCGTGGGCGGCGGCCAAGGGGTGAGCCACTGGTTCGAGCCGCTGGCCGATCACATGGGTGAGGCGTACCTGCGGTACTCGTTCACCAAAGGAACGCGCCAAGAAGTCGATTTCCTGTGGGACGTACTCGAACTGGCGGCCGGCGCGCGAGTGCTCGACGTCGGATGTGGCCCGGGTCGCCACGCTCTCGAACTGGCTCGCCGCGGAGCGGTGGTTCACGGCATCGACATCGCTCAGAAGTTCGTCGAGATCGGGCGATCGGCCGCGGTCGCGGAGCGCCTCGACGTGACCTTCGAGCGCGGTGACGCACGTGACCTGCGTGTTCAGCCATCGCGGAACGCCGATGCCGCAGTGTGTCTGTGCCAGGGCGCGTTCGGCCTCATGACGGAGAACGGCGACGACCAGCGAGTTCTGGACGGTTTGGTTCATCAGGTCCGGCCCGGCGGACTGCTCGCGTTGTCGGCGTTCAACGCGTATTTCGCGGTGAAGTATCACGACGAGGCCCGGTTCGACGCCGAGACAGGGGTGAGTCACGAGACCACCGAGATCCGTTCGCCGAGCGGGGAGGTGCGGTCGGCCGATCTCTGGACGGGTTGCTACACGCCCCGAGAGTTGCGGTTGATGCTGGCCCGAGCCGGCGCCGACGTGGTCGACATCTGGGCCGTGGCCCCCGGCGAGTACCGCCGCGACGAACCCGACACCGAACACCCCGAGTTCCTGGTGCTGGCCCGCCGGGTCTGACAGGCGCGGGCCGCAGGTATCCTGACCAGGTTCCCCTCCGGGAGCGCGTCCCTGTCCCTACAACGTCCCTGTCCGAAAGCGATTCTCCCTTGTCCGATCTCCTCACCTCCTCCAGCCCCATGGGCACCTACGACACCGACGGCAACTACACGCCGCGGAAAGTCACCGAAAACGACCTCGACAAGCCCTTCAGCGAAGCGATCGAAGGCACCTTGGTCGACGTGGAGGACGGCCAAGTGGTCCACGGAACCGTCGTCAAGATCGACAAGGACGAGGTACTTCTCGACATCGGATACAAGAGCGAGGGAGTCATCCCGTCGCGTGAGTTGAGCATTCGCAACGACGTCGACCCGAGCGAGATCGTCAAACTCGGCGAGCAGGTCGAAGCCCTGGTCCTCCAGAAGGAAGACAAGGAAGGCCGCCTCATCCTGTCGAAGAAGCGCGCGCAGTACGAGCGTGCGTGGGGCAACATCGAAAAGAAGAAGGAAGCCGACGAGATGGTCGAAGGCCTCGTGATCGAGGTCGTCAAGGGTGGTCTCATCGTCGACATCGGTCTGCGCGGGTTCCTTCCGGCGTCACTCGTCGAGCTTCGTCGCGTCCGCGACCTTCAGCCCTACGTGGGCAAGGTCCTGCAGGCCAAGATCATCGAACTCGACAAGAACCGCAACAACGTCGTGCTGTCGCGCCGCGCGTACCTCGAAGAGACCCAGAAGG
>VERK01000330.1 GCA_018882725.1 Actinomycetota bacterium
GTCCAGAGCGGTCCACCCGACTCGAGCTTGACTTCGGCTTCGGTGACGACCACCGCGGCCTTGCCCTTGTCGTACATCGCGACGACCTTGTCCTGAGTGGTCGCCGTGGCTTCCACCGGAATCGGACGATGCAACGTGATCGCCTGCGAACCGTGCACGAGCATCGCCCAATTGAACGAACCGATCTCTCCCATCGCACTCTTACCCGGCGACGCGGTGCCCGAACCAGCAACCACCGCGAACGTGGGGAACACGACCTGTTGCACGTTTTGGGTGTTCTCGGTGGTGAACGGAAGATCGGCCGAACCAGCTCCGATGCCCACGGCGTACAGCAGCGCATCTTTCGAGGTCCAGGAGATGGTGCGCTTGTCACCGACAGCACCGACGGCATTCGGATTCAACGGCATGGCGAGTTCCCTTTCAGACGTTTCGGATGTGTTCGATGATCACTTGGGCTGCGGCCAGCCACCGGGCTCGCCGTTCATTCCCGAGTTCTTGCGAGCCTTGGCCATGAGGTCGGCCACGATCGGGCCCAACTTCGTCGCGTCGTCCACCGGGGCGACACGCGGTCCGCGCACCCAGCCCTCGGCGATCGCGAGCACGTCACCGCTGGCCTCGAACACGCGACCCGACACGGCCTTCGACTCTTCCGATGCCAGCCAGGTGATGATCGGTGCGATCCAGCGCGGTGAGCGACGCTCACGGTCTTCGTCGGTTTCCGGTGCCGGTCCGAGTCCCTCGGTCATGCGCGTGAGCGCCACCGGGGCGACGGCGTTCACGGTCACGCCGTAGCGCGCCATCTCGAGGGCAGCGATGTTGGTGAACGCGGCGATGCCGGCCTTGGCCGCGCCGTAATTGGTCTGTCCCGGATTTCCGTAGATGCCCGACACCGACGTGGTGTTGATGATGCGGCCGTCCACCGGCTTGCCTTCCTTCGAGCGCTCGCGCCAGTACGAGCAGGCGAAGCGGCTCGGAGCGAACGTTCCCTTCAGGTGAACGTTGATGACGGCATCCCACTCTTCTTCGGCCATCGAGAACAGCATGCGATCGCGCAAGATGCCGGCGTTGTTGACGACCACGTGCAGATCACCGAATGCGTCGATCGCGGTCTTGATGAGACGCTGCGCACCGTTCCAGTCGCTCACGCTGTCGCCATTGGCCACGGCTTCGCCGCCCATGGCCTTGATCTCGGCCACCACTTGCTCGGCCGGGCTGAGATCTCCACCCGATCCGTCGACGTTGCCGCCGAGATCGTTGACGACGACCTTCGCGCCCTGAGCCGCCAGGCTCAACGCGTGTTCGCGGCCGATGCCTCGGCCGGCTCCGGTGACGATGGCGATTCGACCTTCACACAAGCGAGCCATGGGAATCCTTTCGTTCGAGAGACGTTCTCTCTGTGACGTGTGCGATGACGTTCACGATCATAGGAATGGGCGTCGGATCGGGCACCAGCCGAACCCGACTCGTAGCCTGACGGCGTGTCCGCACCGGTTGAC
>VERK01000331.1 GCA_018882725.1 Actinomycetota bacterium
ATTAAGGGCTTTGGTCATTACGTAGTTAGAGAGATGTCCCGCATGGGGAACCAGACCGGCAAAAATGCCGGGGTTTCGCGCCCAATGGTTAGAGGCCGAGGCCGGTGAGGATCAACTCGAGGCCGCGTTCGAAGGCCTCGTCGTTGTGCTCACCGATCGCCTTGTCGGACTTGGCCACGGCCTTGAAATCGGGGTGGCCCGATGCCAGATAGCGCCGGCGACGGATCGCCAAGTGCTCCGGAGCTGCTCCGAAGTCGAAGATCGAAGCGCCCAGAACGTAACTCTCGATCACTCGATAGGCGATCGCCACATCTCGACCCGACAGACCTGCGTGCTCGAGAAGACCCGCGACTGTCAGCATCACCTGGCCATCGTCGACAACGTCCGATTGAGCCGATACATACACGGCAGCGAGACGCGGATACCGAGCGAGCGCCCTTCGGGCCGACAGCCCGATCGCGATCAACTGGTCGCGTACCGAGTCACCTTTCGGCACAACACCCTTGATCACATCAGCGGTGATTCGCTCGACAAGAGCAGTGATCAAGTCCTCGCGCGTCGCGAAGTACGTGTACATCGCGGTGAACGACACGCCAACTTCGGCACCGAGACGCCGAAGCGTCAAGGCCTCCAACCCCTCGGTGTCGACGATCCGGATGGCTGCGTCGACGAACTCTTCGTGCGTGTGTTCGCGCGGCCGAACCATTCCGAGAACCTAGTGAACGATCAGTGCAGGAAGCGGCGGAGGGCGGCGGCCATCTGAGCGCGCGGCGGCTTGCCCGACGGCAACGCATCCACCATCGTGATCGACGTGTGGATGTGACCACGCGCCTGCAGATGCTCGACCGGAACACCCGCGCCCATGAGTGCACGCGCGTACGCGTCACCCTCGTCGCGCAACGGGTCGAACTGCGCCGTCACCACCATGGCTGGTGGCAACCCCGACAGATCGGATGCCAACAACGGCGACGCCTTCGGATGCGAGCGATCCGACTCGTCGGCGTAGTGATTCCAGAACCACTCCATGAGCGACTTGGTGAGGATGTACCCGTCGGCGTTCTCGTGGTGCGAGCCGTGCTGACGCGAACCATCAGTGACCGGCGTGAGCAACAACTGCCCCTTCAGCGAAGGGCCACCATTGTCGCGCGCCAACTGCGCGGCCACCGCGGCCACGTTGCCACCCGCACTCCAACCGGCCACCGCGATACGCGACGGATCACCGCCGAGTGACGCGGCATTCGCCGCCACCCACTGCAGAGCCGCATAGCCGTCGTCGGCCGCGGCCGGGAAGCGATCTTCGGGCGCGTGGCGGTAGTTCACCGACACGATGAGCACGTCGGCGTTCTTGCACAAATCGCGACACAGCGGATCGTCCGACACATGACTGCCGAACACCCAACCACCACCGTGGAAATACACGACCACCGGATGCGGACCCTTGGTGGCCGGGCGATACAACCGATACTCGAGCGGACCACCCGCCACGGGCCTGCCT
>VERK01000332.1 GCA_018882725.1 Actinomycetota bacterium
CCCGAACGTCTGGCTGAATTCCGAGCCGACGCGCGTCGTGAACTCGGTGCCGCCGGCGCCCCGGCCCTTGCCGAGAAGACCGAACAATGTCGCGAGCGGTGGGTGAAGGATCAACTCGTCGCCGCTGGCCGTTCTCGCGCCGCGAGTGTGGGTTGGCCCGATGCCTACGCGTTCACCAAGGCCCTGGGCGAACAAGCGCTCCACGAGACCAAGGGTGCGGTGCCGGTGAGCATCGTGCGACCGTCGATCATCGAGTCGGCCTTGGCCGAACCGTTCCCGGGCTGGATCCGCGGCTTCCGTATGGCCGAGCCGGTGATCATTTCGTACGCGCGTGGTCTCCTGAAGGAGTTCCCCGGCGTTCCCGAGGGAACCATCGACGTCATTCCAGTCGACATCGTGGTCGCGGCGATCATCGCGGTGGCGGCGCTCGGACCCGAATCGGCGCCGCCGATCACGCAGGTCGCGTCGGGCTCCACCAACCCGTTGAAGTACCGCACGTTGGTCGACAACGTGCGCGATTGGTTCACCGAGCACCCGATCTACGACTCGCACGGCCAACCGATCGTGGTCCCCGACTGGAACTTCCCCGGACGCGGTCGGGTACAGACGCAGTTGTCGCGCGCCAAGACCGTGGTCACCCGCGCCGAACGCACACTGCAGTCGTTGCCGTTGCGAGGCGTGCAGGCCTCGTGGTCGGCCCGTCTGGAAGAGCGCCGTGGCGACATCGAACGCGCCCTCGAATACGTCGAGCTCTACGGCCTGTACACCGAATGCGAAGCGATCTATCAAGTCGACAACTTGATGCGTATCCACGAGGGTTTCGATGCAGCCGATCGCGCCACGTTCAACCTCGATCCCCGTTCGGTCGACTGGCCCCTCTACATCTCGACGATTCACCTGCCCTCGGTGGTGCAACACGCGCGCGTGAAGACCGCCCCCGGCAAGACCACGGTCGACCGCCGCGATCGCCTGCGCAAACAGGTACTCGACCCGTCGCGGCAGGTGGCTGCATTCGATCTCGAGAACACCTTGATCGCCTCGAACGTGGTGGAGGCCTACTCGTGGCTCGCCACCCGCCGACTCAACACTCCCGAACGAATTCGCTACGTCGCGCGTACCTTGCGCGAGGCACCCGGACTGCTCGCGATGGATCGCAAGGACCGCGCCGACTTCCTGCGCTACTTCTACCGACGTTACGAAGACGCGCCGGTCGAGCAGATCGAAGCCGATGCCGCCGAACTGCTGTCGCAGTTGATCATGACCAAGTCGTTCCCGGCCGGCTTGCGTCGAGTTCGCGAGCACCGCGCGCTCGGCCACCGCACGGTGCTCATCACCGGTGCTTTGAGTTTCGCTGTCGAAGGTTTGCGTCCGCTCTTCGACGAGATCGTCGCGGCTGACATGACCAAGCGGCCCGACGGGACGTACTCGGGTGAGCTGGCGGTGGTGCCACCCACGGGCGAGACCCGCGCGCAGATCCTGGCCGACT
>VERK01000132.1 GCA_018882725.1 Actinomycetota bacterium
TGACAGGCCTGCCAGTGCGTGAGCCGGCGAACACCATTCGCATCGGGCGCTTCCCAACGACTCGCGGCTACTCGCGATTCGAGCGGACTCGGGGCAAGACGTTGATTCACGATGCGGGCTTCCACGACGACATCGCACGCCGAGAAGTCGGCGGTACGACTACTCGGGATGTTGACCACCGTATTGGTCCCGAAGTCGGGGAACAGCACCACTCCGTTCGATTTGGCCTCTTCCATGTCGACCACCACCGGCAACGGGTCGTAGTCGACGATCACGCACTCGACCGCGTCAACCGCTTGCGCACGGGTCTCGGCCACCACCGCGACGATGGGCTCGCCCACGTAACGCACGACATCGGACGCCAACACGGGGCGGCGAATCTGCGTCGGCAACATCGGATGGTCGTTCGGAACCAATCCGTATCCATCGGCGTCGACGTCGGCGAAGGTGTGTACTCCGAGAACACCGGGCATGGACCGCGCCTCGTCGACATCGATCGACACGATGCGGGCGTGGGCCACCGTGGACCGCACGTACACCACGTGGGCCGCCCCGGGCAGAACGAGGTTGTCGATGAAGGTGCCCTGGCCCGTCAACAGGTCGGGGTCCTCGGTTCGCAGTACTCGTTCGCCGATGATCCCCACGACTGGTCCCTTCCCAGGCCCCGGCTGGGCCGGTGAGCCGGACCCAAGCGTAGATTGATTCACATGACGATGACCGAGTCTTCTCCCAAGGCCGAACGCTGGACTGCTCAGTGGAAAGAGCTCTATGAAGAGGTCATCACCACGGGGCTCTGCACCGGTTGCGCCGGTTGCGTGGTCACCTGCCCACACGACGTGATCGGGTACGAGCACGAAGAGGGCAAGTACAAGCCGTTCCATCTCGAAGAAGAACTCGGCGAATCGAATTGCCTGCACGGCGAGAAGGGCTGCACCACCTGCACCCGCGCCTGCCCGCGATTCCGCTCGTGGGAGTCGGCCGCCGACATGCACTTGTTCGGTCGCATTCGCCAGCCCGACGAGATGGCCGGCATCTGGCGTCAACTTCTCCTCACGCGCGCATCCGACAAGACCGCGCACGAGAAGGGCCAGGACGGTGGCTTCGTGTCGGCCATGCTCATCTGGTTGCTCGAGAACAACTACATCGAGGCGGCCCTCGTGAGCGGAGTCGAACCGTTCGATGCGTGGAAGGCCAAGCCCGTTCTCGCGCGCACCAAGGAAGACGTTTTGGCCACCGCCGGCTCGCGCTACACCTACTGCGCCAATCCACTCGCTCTGCGCGATGCGAAGGAACAAGGCCTCAGCAAACTCGCTCTGGTGGGCATGGGTTGCCAGACCTCGTCGCCCCCGGTCATGTGGGATCGCAAGGCGGGCAAGGTGAGCAAGCCGTTCTTGTTCAACATCGGTCTTCTCTGCTCGAAGACCTTCGACGACGCGATCTTCCCCGAGTTGTTCGAGGCCAAGTACGGCTTGAAGAAGCAGGACATGGTCAAGATGAACATCAAGGGCGTCTTCCAGATCTGGATGAAGGACGGCTCGTACCACGAGATCGACCTCAAGGAATGCCATCAGTGGACTCGCGAGGGTTGCAAGAGCTGCCCCGACTTCGCGGCCGAACACTCCGACATCGCCACCGGCGGAATCGGCAAGGACAACGACTGGACGCTCACGATCGTGCGCACCGAACTCGGTGAAGAAGTGATCAATCGCATGATCAAGGACGGTGTCATCGAGGCTCGTCCGGCCCAGGAAGACGAAGTGGCCATGAAGTTGCTGCGCACTCTCAGCATCGTGAGCCGTCGCCGCTGGCCCGAGTGGGCCGACAAGGCGCCGTCGGTCGGTGTGCCTCCGCCGAAGAAGAAGGCCGACGGTTCGGCTCCCGCCGCGCACTGATCATGCCGCTGCACCCGCAGTCCGCGTCGCTACTCGCCGCCATGGAGGCGTTGGGCGCTCCACCGCTCGAAACACAAGAGGCCGCCAAGGCGCGAGCGGGCTTCAACGCGATGACCGTTCCGTCGAACGAGCCGATTCACGAGATGCGCGACCTCGACGCCGACGGTGTTCCGGTTCGGCTGTATCGCCCGAACGATCGCACCGACCTCGGTCTGCTCGTCTACTACCACGGTGGTGGTTGGGTGTTCGGCAACATCGACAGCCACGACGACGTGTGTCGCAAGCTGGCCAACCAGATGGGCCACGCGGTGCTGAGCGTCGATTACCGACTCGCACCCGAGCATCCGTTCCCGGCCCCGCTGATGGACTGCGTCAACGCGCTGCGATGGGCCCACACCAATGCAGCCTCGCTCGGCGTCGACGCGTCACGTCTCGCGGTGGGTGGCGATTCGGCCGGTGGCAACTTGGCCGCGGTGGTCGCCCAACTACAACCGGTGCCCCTCAAGTTCCAGATGCTCATCTATCCCGTCACCGACGCCCGACGCGGCTCGCAGAGTTACATCGACAACGGAGAGGGATACCGCCTCACCGCGGCTGGCATGAAGTGGTTCTGCGATCACTACCTCAGTGGAGGTCAAGGCGCCGCCGATGATCCGCGCGTGTCGCCGTTGTGCGCAGCCGATTCGGCTCTCGCCGCTTCGCCGCCGGCCATCGTGATCACCGCCGAATACGACCCATTGCGCGACGAAGGCGAGCAGTACGCGCTCCGTCTCGTCGAGAACGGTGTGCACTGCTCGCTCACCCGCTACTACGGCCAGATCCACGGCTTCTTCTCGATGAGCGCATTCGTCGACGACGGCGGTCACGCGATCGCCCAGGCCGCTTTCGCGACGAAGCAAGCACTCGAACGCTAGAGACCGGCCAGTTCGACAGCGCGGGTGAACACAGCGTCGAACATGGGCTCGGTGAGGCGTCCCGTGAACGTGTTCTGCTGGCTCGGATGAAACGAGCACACCAGCCACATCCCCGACGGCGACTGAACCTCGGCCCCGTGCCCGAACTTCGGACGTGGGCGAACTCCGAACTCGGCGCAGGCCGCTTCGTACGCGAAATTTCCGAGACACACCACCACGCGTAGTTTCGACAACGCATCGATCTCGCGACGCAAGAGCGTTCGACAGGCATCGCGTTCGGATGGCTCGGGCTTGTTGTCGGGTGGCGCACACTTCACCGCCGACGTGACCCACGCACCTTTCAACTTCAATCCGTCACCACGATGAGTGGACGTCGGTTGATTGGCCAGGCCGACGCGGTGCATCGCGCGATACAGCCAGTCGCCACTGCGATCACCGGTGAAAATGCGTCCGGTCCGATTGGCACCGTGGGCCGCCGGCGCGAGTCCGAGAACCAGAATGCGTGCCGACGGATCGCCGAAGCCGGGGACTCCGCGACCCCAGTAGTCCTCGTCGCGATACGAGGCTCGTTTCTCGCTGGCCGCCTGCTCACGCCACGCGACCAAGCGCGGACAACGTCGACACGAACACACGTCATCGTGAAGTGCGGCCAGAACCTGAGACGGACGAGACGATGTGGGCATGCCACCACTAGGTTGGCACCCGCCATGGCCAGCCGGAAGTCCGCACGCACCGCTCCCCCGGCGTCCACGCTCGTTCTGTTCGTCCGCCACGGGCAAACACCCACCACCGGCAAGTTGCTTCCCGGCCGCGCCGCTGGACTCCACCTCGCCGACACCGGCGTCGAGCAGGCGCGCACCGCCGCCGAACGCATCGCCGCCATCAAGAAGGTCGATGCGGTGTACGCGTCTCCGCTCGAGCGGGCCAAGGAAACGGCGGCGCCCATCTCCAAGGCACTCGGCCTGCGCACCTCGATCGATCGTGGACTTCTCGAATGCGACTTCGGCGACTGGACCGGCGCCGAACTCAAGAAGCTCATGAAGTTGCCCGAGTGGGGCACCGTGCAGAAGTCACCGTCGTCGTTCCGATTCCCCAACGGCGAGAGTTTCACCGAGATGCAGACACGCATCGTGTCGGCGGTGCACGCGCTGTGCACCAAGCACCCGGGCGGAACCATCGTGTGCGTGTCGCACGCCGATCCCATCAAGGCTGCCGTGGCCCACGCGATGGGTACACACCTCGACTTGTTCCAGCGCATCGTCATCAGCACGTGTTCGGTGTCGGCCGTGGCCTACACCGGAGCCGGCCCCATCGTGCTCACCGTCAACTCCACCGGCGGATCACTCGCCGAGTTACGTCCGAGCTGAGATGAGCGACTCGGTCGAATTCGAGCACGTGGACGTGTTCACCACCGGAGCGCTGGGCGCCCCGGGCCGTCGCACCTTCTACTTGCAGGCCCGCGTCGGGAACCGCGTCGCCAGCGTGCGCTGTGAGAAGCAACAGGCGGCCGCGATCGCGCAGTACCTGCGCCGAGCCCTCGCTCACCTCCCCATCATCGAAGGTGGCCGGTTCCCCGAATCGATGGCACTCACTCCACCCGACGACGAACCGTTCGTACTCGGTTCGGTGGGTCTCGAGTTCCGCAAGGAATCCGACCTGTTCACACTCGTCCTGCGCGAGTTCGACACCGAAGACGTCTCTGATGATGATGACGATGACGATGACGACTTGTTCGGCGACGACGACGTGGACGAGGGCCGAACGGTCCGCGTTTCGATCACGCGCAACCAGGCCCTGGCCTTCTGCGATCACACCGACAAGATCGTGGCTGCCGGCCGACCCGACTGCGAGTACTGCAAACGGCCGGTCGACCCCGACGGGCACTTCTGCCCGCGCATGAACTGATGGATCCACTCCACGTTCTCGCCGAGGGCGACATCGAGGTCGAGGGCCGAATGCCCTACTCCAGTAACGCGACGTTCCTCGTGCATGTTCGTCAGGGTGAATCACACATCAAGGCCATCTACAAACCGCTGCGCGGCGAACGTCCGCTCTGGGACTTCCCACCCGGCCTGTACAAGCGCGAAATTGCGGCCTACCGGTTGTCGTCGGCCATGGGGCTCGACATCGTGCCACCCACCATCGAGCGCGAAGGACCGTACGGCGTGGGCTCGTTGCAGTTGTTCATCGATGCCGACTTCGCCGAGCACTACTTCACCTTGTTCGAGAAGCGGCCCGAGTTGCACGATCAGTTCCGCGCCATGGCGGCGTTCGACGTGATCGCCAACAACACCGACCGCAAGAGCGGACACTGCCTCATCGATGCCGACAGTCACGTGTGGGGCATCGACAACGGACTCTGCTTCGCTGCCGACTTCAAACTGCGCACGGTCATCTGGGAATTCGGCGGCGAGATGATGAGCGACGACCTGCGGGCCCGCGTGAAGCGAGTAGCCGACAGCCCGCCACTCGACGTGACAACTCTCCTCTTCGACGACGAGGCCGAAGCGCTCGTCGAGCGGGCGTCCCTGCTCGCGCAGGGTGGCGCCTTCCCCATCGACGCCAGCGGACACCGCTACCCCTGGCCGATGGTGTAGAGAAGTCGTCGTGATCGTCGACGACGAACTCGATGTGCTCATCGCGCGGGCCGACCTCGACGGCCTCGTGCGCCTGATCGACGCACGTTGCACCACGCGCGACTGGGAAGGTTTGGTACGCGTACGCAACCGCTCGCGCGCGGCGCTCGAGTCGGGCCGACAGATCTGGCCCACCGCCACCCTCGCCGAACATCGACTCGCGTTGTTGGCCGACCCCGAACACGCCGCTTTGGTGCTCGACGAAGACAGCGGGCGTTTCGCCATCGGTCCGCTCACCGAAGTGGTGGCGCAGAACCACACCTGGTCGCAACTCGCACCACATCTCCCGGTCGGCCCGCGTCGTTCGTTCGTGGCGTACGAACGCGCGCTGCGCGGCGACTCGATCACCGATGACGTGTTCGCGGCTCTCGACATACCGATCGCGTTGTGCGATTGGGAGACCGAGTACTCGCTGCCCACGTATCACGACGTGGGCGTGGAAGCGCCGTCACCGGCCGACTCGTGGACACACGAATGGTCGACCGTGTCGACCATCGCCAGCGCCGACATCGTCGACGACTCGTGGGTTTCCGATGCGTTCCGATCACTCGTCGAACCCTGGACCGCGTCGTCGAACGGTCGAGCCGAATCGATCGTGGTCGATGGCGGACCCGGGGCCGCGCTCGGTGCACTCGGACTCTCCAGTGCACAGTTGGCTCCGCTCACCGCGGTGGAAGCACTCGACTGGCTCGTGTGGTGCGGATCATCGGGCGGAGCCCACGGCCGTCGTCGCGGCACAGCGTCGGGCCGATTCTCGGCCTGGTGGATGCTCGCCGCCCTCGGAGGCTTAGTGGACGACTGGGACGAATTGCGCGACGCCGACGAATTGAGCACGATGCTCGGAGAAACGCTGCAC
>VERK01000007.1 GCA_018882725.1 Actinomycetota bacterium
GTCTACACGACGACGTACGACGATGTCGCCGTCGAAGGCAGCCGCGTGGGCCTGGTGGAGAACGCGACCTACACCGTCCGCGAGCTCTTCCTGTGCCTCATGATGCAGAGCGGCAATGACTGCGCCTCCTCGCTGGCTCAAGCCAACGGCGGTGTCGAGCTCACCGTGGCCCAGATGAACGAGGAGGCCCAGCGGCTCCAGGCCTACGACACGGTGGCCCTGAATCCGAGCGGGCTCCCGGCAGAGGGTCAGGTGAGCTCGGCATACGACCTCGCGCTCTTCGCTCGCGAGGGGCTCGCGCGCCCCGACTTCTTCGAGTACGTCAACACGCGGGTGATCGAGGACTTCCCCGGCTATATGCCCGAGGAGCCCGGAGATCCACGGCCGACGATGCCCATCGCCACGCAGAACCCCCTCTTCATCCAGGGCTACGAGGGCGCCATCGGCGTCAAGACGGGCTGGACGACCGAGGCCGGGCGCACCTTCGTCGGCGCGGCGGAGCGGGGCGGCACGAGCCTGGTGGTCACCCTGCTCAACATCGAGGGTGAGATCTACCCCTCGGCCTCGGCACTTCTCGACTGGGGCTTCGCGAACATCGACTCCGTCACGCCCGTGGGCTATCTGGTGGACCCGGTGACCGCAGCACCCGGCGGCTCCGCGGAGGCGACGGCGCCGGCCATCGCAGAGCCGGCAGTCGATGCAGGTGAGGCGGCACCTGATGCCGCAAGCGCTCCCGCGGCCACATCCTCGACCAACTGGGGATGGGTCTGGACGCTCATCGGTGCCATGGCCGTGGGCGTGGTGCTCATCGTGCTCGGACTGCGCAGCCTGCGCGGCCCGGCTCCGCGCAGCGGCGGACGCCGAGCCCGGCCCGTGGAGCACGACGAGGTCGAGCACGACTACGCGCGCAACTGATCCTTACCCTCACCCCTGCAGCGGGTACGCCGCCCGAGGCATCCAGCCCACATCTCCGAGCTCGTAGAGCCGGATGGCCTCGACAGTGAAGACCGCTTCGAAGTCCGCGAGGTCCACGAACGCCTGGTCAAGAGCCACGTCCGCGAGATCGAGGGCCACCGTCACGTGCGGGTGGTAGGGGAACCTAAGGTCGACCGCCCAGGGACCGCACCTGACCCGGCGCTCGAGCTCCTCGCACCCGGGGATGCCCTCAGCGACAGCGAGGAAGACCACGGGACTCACGGGCCGGAACGTGCCCGTGCCGCGCAGGCGCATGCGGAACGGCGCGCATCCCACGACGGCCCGCTCGAGGTGCTCCTCGAGCACGGGCATGACGCCGGGGTCGACCGAGACCGGTGCCACGACGGTGACGTGCGGGGGCACGGTGTCAGCTTCCGGGTCTGCCCAGGTGCGCCTCGCCTCGCGGATGCGGGAGGCATGCGGCTCCGGGACGTCGATCACGACACCGACGGTGATCATGAGCGGGCGGTGATCATGGGGCCGGGAGGGGTGCGAATCCCACGCGGTCGTAGACCGCAGCAAGCGTGGGGGTTGCTGCCGCGCGGGCGCGGTCGGCGCCGAGGCGGACGAGCCGGTTGAGCTCGGCTGGGTCCGACATGAGCTCGTCGACCTGCGCTCGGAAACGCGTGCAGAAGTCGACGACAACCTCGGCCACGTCCTTCTTGAGATCCCCGTAGCCGCGTCCGTCGTACGAGTCGGCTACCTCCTGCACGGATCGACCGTCGAGTGCGCCCAGCAGCGTGAGCAGATTGGAGATGCCCGGCTTTCCCTCGGGGTCATAGCGGATGTCGCGGCCGGAGTCGGTGACCGCCGACATGATCTTCTTGCGCGTCACCTTCGGGTCGTCGAGCAGGAAGATGCAACCCGCCGGCGACGACTTGCTCATCTTGGCCGTGGGGTCAGCGAGGTCCAGGATCTTGGCCGTGTCCTTGACGATGAGGGGCTCGGGCACCACAAGGGTCGGTCCGTAGGTCGCGTTGAATCGCTGGGCGAGGTCGCGGGTGAGCTCCAGGTGCTGGCGCTGGTCCTCGCCCACGGGCACGCCCGAGGCCTGGTAGATGAGGATGTCGGCGGCCTGGAGGACGGGGTAGGTGAAGAGCCCCACGGTGGCGCGCTCGGCCCCCTCACGCTGGGACTTGTCCTTGAACTGCGTCATGCGCGAGGCCTCGCCGAAGCCCGTGAGGCACTCGAGGATCCAGGCGAGCTGGGCATGCTCCGGGACGTGGCTCTGGATGAAGACCGTCGAGCGCGTCGGGTCGAGCCCGACGGCGAGCAACTGGGCAAACGACAGGAGGGTGCGGTGGCGCAGGACCTGCGGGTCGTGCTCCACGGTGATGGCGTGCTGGTCGACGACGCAGTAGAACGCGTCGTGCGTCTCCTGAAGGCTCACCCACCGGCGGAGCGCGCCGAGGTAGTTGCCGATCTGGAAGGAGTCCGCGGTCGGCTGAATGCCGGAGAGCACACGCGGGGGGACGTGGACGGGGATCTCCGGCATGGCGTCATTCTGGCAGCGCCTCGTCGCCGCTCGCAGGGCCGGGTCCGTCCGGCACGGGCGCGACGCTGATGCGCGCCACACGGCGCCCATCGAGCTCGGTGACGGTGAGCAGGTGCCCATCGACTTCGACGCTGGCACCCACCGTGGGCAGCTCCCCGAGCTCCGAGACGACGAATCCGGCGACAGTCTCGTAGGGCCCGTCCGGCAGCTCGACGCCCGTCTCGTCGGCGAAGTCCTCGAGATTGAGCAGGCCGTCCACGTCCGCGCGGGGACCCGACGCCTCGGTGTCGTACTCGTCGCGGATGTCGCCGACCAGCTCCTCGACAAGGTCCTCGAGGGTGACGATCCCCGCGGTCCCGCCGTACTCATCCACGACGATCGCCAGGTGCTGGCGCAGTCGGCGCATCTCGGTGAGCGCGGGGATCACCTGCTTGGTGCCGGGGAAGAATGCCGTCTCACGCGCAAGGTCGCCGACTCGGCGCGTGGAACGGTCGACGTCCGGCGTGAGGAGGTCGCGAATGTGGACCACTCCGACGACATCGTCGGCCGATCCGCGGATGACGGGATAGCGCGAGTGAGGCGCGTCGGATACCTCGATGATCGCGTCGGACACCGGGGTGGAGGCATCGAGGAAGGCGACCTCGGTACGAGGCAGCATGACCTCGCGCAGCTCGCGGTCACCCGCGTCGAAGACATCGTCGATGAGCGCGCGCTCCTCGGCGGTGAGCTCCTCCGTGGCAGCCACGATGTCGCGCAACTCCTCGCCCGTGATCTGCTCCTTGGCGGAATGCGGATTGCCGCCGAGCAGTCGGACGAGGGCATTGGTGGAGATCGACAGCAGCCAGATGAAGGGGCGAGTGATGCGGGCGAGCAGCTCGACCGGCCCAGCGAGGATGAGCGCTGTGGACTCTGCCCGCTGGAGCGCGATGCGCTTGGGCACGAGCTCGCCGATGACGAGAGAGATGTAGGCGATCACGATGGTGACGCCGATGAAGGACAGCGCGGAGGCCCAGCCCGGCGAGAGTCCCCACGACTCGAGCACGGGTGCGATCGCAGGCGCGATCTGCGATGCGCCGAAGCCGGCGGAGATGAAGCCCGCCAGCGTGACGCCCACCTGCACGGCGGCCAGGAAGCGATTCGGGTCGCGCACAAGCGAGGCCAGTGTGCGGCCCCTGCGGCCGCGCTGGGCAAGCCGCTCGACCTGACTCTCGCGCAGGGAGACGAGCGCGATCTCAGCGGCGGCGAAGAAGCTGCCCAGGAGGATGAAGAACAGGACCAACGCGATGTTGACCCATAAACCGCTCACCAGACAGAGGATACGGGGTGCTCAGGCGAACGTGATCGTGAGCGGCGCATGGTCGCTCCAGCGCTCGGCGTAGGTGGGCGCTTTGCCCACGACCGCCTCACGTGCGCGGGCGGCGAGCTCAGGCGTCGCGATCTGGTAGTCGATGCGCCACCCGCCGTCGGTGTCGAAGCCGCGACCGCGCCACGACCACCACGTATAGGGGCCGGGACCCGGGCCGCCGAGAGACCGGCCCAGGTCGCTCCAGGGGCCGGACTTGCCACCGGGCACGCCGAACCACCGATCGAGGTAGGCACGCTCCTCGGGCAGGAAGCCGGCCTTGTCGCGGTTGCCCTTCCAGTTCTTGATGTCGACCTCAGCGTGGGCAACATTGAAATCGCCCGTGACCAGCACATGCCCCTTCTGGCGTGACGCACGGCGGCGCAAGGCGGCGAGCCTGCGGTCCATCGCATCGAGGAAGCGGAACTTCTCGTCCTGCTTGGGGGTCTGTGCCTCTCCGGTGTGGACGTACGCCGACACCACGGTGATCGGCCCGAGAACCGTCTCGAGGTCGACCTCGATCCAGCGACCCTGCCGGGCGAACTCCGGGTCCCCCACGCCCTCGCGCACCGCCACGGGCTGCTCCCGGGTCAGGACGGCCACGCCATTGCGTCCCAGGCTCTCGGAGGCACTGTGCGACACGTGCATGCCGGCGAGCCCGCTCTCAGCGAGCTGCTCATGGACCTGCTCGTGGGTGGCACGCACCTCCTGAAGGCAGATGACATCGGCCTTCGCGCCTGCCAGCCATTCGAGGCCACCGCGTCGGGCGGCAGCCCGGATGCCATTGACGTTGGCCGTGATCGCGACGAGCGCAACTCCCTTGGCGCGGGCCAAGCCTCAGGCCATCGCCTTCTGGAGGTTGGCGTCGATGGCGGCAAGGAAGTCCTGGGTCGTCAGCCACGGCTGGTCCGGACCCACGAGCAGGGCGAGGTCCTTGGTCATCTGGCCGCCCTCGACGGTCTCGATGCACACGCGCTCAAGGGTGCGCGCGAAGCCGGAGACCTCGGGCGTGCCGTCGAGCTTGCCGCGGTGCTCGAGCCCCTGCGTCCACGCGAAGATCGAGGCGACCGGGTTGGTCGAGGTGGCCTCGCCATGCTGGTGCTGGCGGTAGTGACGCGTCACCGTGCCGTGGGCGGCCTCGGCCTCGACGGTCCGGCCGTCCGGCGTCATGAGCACGCTGGTCATGAGTCCCAGCGAGCCGAAGCCCTGGGCCACGGTGTCCGACTGGACGTCGCCGTCGTAGTTCTTGCACGCCCAGACGTAGCCGCCCTCCCACTTGAGGGCGCTCGCGACCATGTCGTCGATGAGCCGGTGCTCGTACGTAAGGCCGGCGGCCTCGAACTCCGACTTGAACTCGGCGTCGAAGACCTCGGCGAAGATGTCCTTGAACCGGCCGTCGTAGGCCTTGAGGATGGTGTTCTTCGTCGACATGTAGACGGGGTACTTGCGGGCGAGCCCGTAGCGGAACGATGCGCGCGCGAAGTCTCGGATCGAGTCATCGAGGTTGTACATGCCCATGGCGACGCCCGACTCAGGGAAGTCGAAGACCTGGAACTCCATTGGCTCCGAGCCATCGGCCGGGGTGAAGGTCATGGTGAGCGTGCCCGGCCCCGGCACCTTGAAGTCGGTGGCGCGGTACTGGTCGCCGAAGGCGTGGCGGCCCACGATGATCGGCTTGGTCCACGTCGGCACCAGGCGCGGGATGTTGGACATGATGATCGGCTCGCGGAAGATCACGCCGCCGAGGATGTTGCGGATGGTCCCGTTGGGCGACTTCCACATCTTCTTGAGGCCGAACTCCTCGACGCGTGCCTCGTCGGGCGTGATGGTCGCGCACTTGACTCCCACGCCGTACTCCAGGATCGCGTGCGCCGCGTCGATGGTCACCTGGTCGTCGGTGGCGTCTCGATGCTCCATGCCGAGGTCGTAGTACTTCAGGTCGACATCCAGGTAGGGCAGGATCAGCTGGTCCTTGATGAACTGCCAGATGATGCGGGTCATCTCGTCGCCGTCGAGTTCGACGACCGGGTTGTCGACCTTGATCTTGGCCATGGTGCGCTACTCCTGTCGGCCCACCCTTCCATCGGAGCGGGACCACTTGTCTTGGACTTGTCTTACCCTAGCCTGACTGGTGCCCCGACCAGCAACTACCGACCAGCAACTAGCGTCGCGGTCATGGCGGATCTGCTCGAACTGTCGGCGCGCATCATCGACTCGGGTCAGGCCGACCAGCCCGTCAACCGGGTCACCAACGAACTGTCCGAGATCGCCGAGGGTCTGGCCCTGGTCGAGAGCTTCAGCCACGCCGCGGTGTGGGACGTGGGCGAAGGTCTCGTCACCTTCGACACCTCGGGTGCTCACACCGGTGCCGCCGTCGTGGAGTCGATCCGGAAGTGGCGCCTGCGCACACCGTTCACCCATCTCGTCTACACGCACGGTCACGGCGACCACGTGGGTGGCAGTGGCTTCTTCGCCGCCGATGCCGAATCACTCGGCCAGACCGCGCCGCAGGTGATCGGACATCACAACGTCGACCGCCGTCTCGATCGTTACCAGTCGATGGCTGGCTGGAACATCATGATCAACGCGCGTCAGTTCGGCGGACTGCGCGGCGAGTTGAACCTGAACATCGGCGACGGCGACAGCACCGGCGCGTCGGTGGCCGTCAACC
This sequence comes from Actinomycetota bacterium, assembly GCA_018882725.1. GTDB lineage: Bacteria > Actinomycetota > Acidimicrobiia > Acidimicrobiales > Ilumatobacteraceae > Casp-actino8. The sequence goes on from VERK01000007.1 coordinate 6,484, forward strand.
CCAATGCTCGACGTTTCCTGCCGGCTTCGGTGCTGCGCCCCACCACGCACGTGGACGAGTCGCTCGATCTCGATATCGCCGGCAACCAACTGTCGCTGCGACACGCCGTGGGAGAAACCGACGACCACCTGTGGGGTTGGGTTCCCGAGAAGAAGTGGCTGTTCTCGGGCGACTTCGTGATCTGGAACTTCCCCAACGCCGGCAATCCGCAGAAGGTTCAGCGCTTCCCCATCGAATGGGCGGCCGCGCTGCGCGACATGGTGGCCGCCGGTCCCGAGTTGTTGATTCCGGCCCACGGACTCCCCATCGCCGGACGCGAGCGCATCGCGCGTGTGCTCACGGAGATCGCTTCGGCTCTCGAGAATCTCGTCAAGGAAGTCATCGACATGATGAACACCGGCGCGACGCTCGACGAGATCGTGCACACCGTTCGCGTTCCCGACGACACACTCGCCAAGCCGTACCTCCGTCCGCTCTACGACGAGCCCGAGTTCGTGATCCACAACGTGTGGCGTCAGTTCGGCGGTTGGTGGGATGGTGCACCGTCGCGCCTCAAGCCGTCACCCGATGCCCATCTCGCACGCACTCTGGCCGAACTCGCCGGTGGTGCACTCGCGCTGGCTCGTCACGCCCAGACCGTCGCCAACGAGGGTGATTTCCGTCTGGCCTCGCATCTCGTCGACTTCGCCGGCTGGGCCGCACCCGACGATCCGGACGTGCACGAGATCCGCGCTGACCTCTACATCCGCCGTCGCAAGGCCGAATCGTCGCTCATGGCCAAGGGCATCTTCCTCAGCGCCGCGCGCGAATCGCAGGCCGTCGTGGAAGCGTTGCGTCCGTCAACGCCCGAGTGATACCAACGCCAAGGCGAGTCCGGCCAGCAGCATTCCGATCACCTGACTGCGGGTGACTCGCTCGCGGTCGATCCGCATCGCGAGAACGATCGTGCTCACCGGATAGAGCGAGGTGATCACCGCGACGAGCGAGAGCAACCCTTCGCGCGTGGCCGCCAGGAACAACAAGTTGGCGCCCATGTCGAACACTCCGGCCACCAAGGCCAGGAGTGGAACTCGTTTCGGACTCGCACCAGCAGGCCGCGTGGCCAACAGAACGATGGCCGCCAGCGTGATGGACGCGATGCGGACCCCCAACAACGGCCACATACCCGAGTCGTCGCTGGTGCGATCGAGGCACACGTACAACCAGCCGAATCCGGCTCCCGAACCGATGGCCACCAACCAGATGAACGGACGTGTGGTGGTGTGCGGCGTTCCGACGGCTCCCGTGACGAGCACGACGCCGGCCAACGCGACCACCATGCCTACGTAGGCGAGACCACCGGGGCGTTCGCCGAACCCGAGTCCGGCCGCCACCGGCACGATCGTGCTGACCACTGCGGTGAGTGGCGCCACCACCGTCATCGAGCCGTTGGCGAGGCCGTAGTAGAGCAGCGTCAAGCCGATGAAGCCGCCGGCACCGCCCACGGCTCCCCACGCCCAATCACGCGCACCCGGAACCGGGTCGCCCAACACCACCAACGCCACGGCGAGAACGAGCAGGCTGAAGATCTGTCCGGCCAACGTGACAGCGAGCGACGGGAAACGACGGGCCGCGCGTCCTCCGCAGTAATCACCCAAGCCGTACACCGCGGCGGCCGCCGCGGCGAGAAGAATCTCCACCTCACATGGATAGCAGGACAAAGCATCACGATGCTTCTTTGCCTACCGTCGCGGCATGCGCAAACGTCATCTGACCGTGGTGGTACTCGCTTCGCTCGTCATCGCGTCGTGCGGAGGAGACGACTCGTCGAACTCGGCCGGACCCGCCGCCACCGAGACGATGCCACCGGCAACCGACGCACCCGTCGCAACTGATGCACCGGCGTCGACCGAGCCTCCCGTCGCGCCGTACGTGAGCGAGGTGTACTCCGACCCGGCCAACTGGACGTGCCGACCCGACACCACCGACACCTGTGACGACGACACCAGCGTCACTTTGGTGAACGCCGATGGTTCGACCGAGGTGCTCACGTTCACTCCCGACCCGAACGCACCGGTCGATTGCTTCTACCTCTACCCCACCTCGAGCGAGGACGCTTCGCTCAACTCCGACTACTCGGCAGGCAACGAACGGATCACCGCGTATGGACAAGTGGCCCGTTTGTCGAGTGTGTGCCGCATGTTCGCGCCCACGTACCGCAGCGTCACCTTGGCCGGCCTCTTCAATCCGTCACTGCCCGGAGATCGTGCGCAGGCCTGGAGCCTTCCGTTCGAGGATGTGCAGGACGCGTGGAAGCACTACCTCGCCAACGACAATCAGGGTCGCGGTGTGATCTTGTTGAGCCACTCGCAGGGCACCGGCCAGATGACGCGACTGATCGACGAAGTGATCGACGGCGACGAGGCGCAGCGATCACTCATCGTGTCGGCCACACTGCTCGGCGGTTCGATCGCGGTGCCGCGAGGTGGTGACGTGGGCGGTCGCTTCGACAACCTGCCCCTGTGTCGCAGCGCCGAGCAGATCGGCTGCATCATGACCTTCGCGACGTTCCGCGACACCCGGCCGCCGGTTCCCGATGCGTTCTTCGGCAAGGCCGCGGGCATGGGCCAGGCACCCGATCCCAACCAGGAAGCGGGCTGCACCAACCCGGCCGCATTGAGCGGCGGTTCGGGCGACCTGTTGTCGGCGTTCTCCACCGGCGAGTGGGGTTTCGCCGATGGTTCGGGCAGCCAGAAGATCACCACACCGTTCATGGGTTTCCCCGGACTGATCTCGGCGCAGTGCGTGAGTGAAGGTGAGTTCTCGTACTTGCAGGTGACCATGAAGCCCGATGCATCCGATCCGCGCACCGATGACATTCGTGGTGATCTCGACGATCGTTGGGGCCTGCACGCCGTCGACTGGGAGATCGGAGCGCTCTCGATCCTCGACGTGCTGCGTCAACAGATCGCGGTCTGGCTCTCGGCCAGCTGATCCCGTCTAGGGTCGGGCCATGCATCACGTTCCGTTCGGCCGCACCGGCCTCAAGGTGTCGCGACTCTGCTTGGGCACCATGACGTTCGGCTATCAGTGCGACGACGAGACCTCGTTCGCCATCATGGACGCGGCCGACGCCGCCGGCATCGACTTCTTCGACACGGCTGATGTGTATCCGGTGGGCGGGCCGCCCGATCTGTTCGGCCGCACCGAAGAAATCGTCGGCCGTTGGATGAAGGGTCGTCGTGACGACTACATCCTCGCCACCAAGTGCTTCTTCCCCACCGGGCGCAAGCCGTGGGATCAAGGCAACTCGCGCAAGAACATCATGCGCGCCATCGACGCGTCGTTGCGTCGACTGCAGACCGACTACGTCGACTTGTATCAGGTGCACTTCTGGGACGAGCACACGCCCATCGACGAGACGATGCTCGCGCTGCACGACCTGGTGACGTCGGGCAAGGTTCGTTACGTCGGCTGTTCGAACTACCTCTCGTATCAACTGTCGCGTTCGATCGGCCGCTCCGAGGTGCTCGGCGTCAGCCGATTCGAGTCGGTGCAACCGCGGTACAACGCGCTGTTCCGCGAGAACGAGCGCGAGCTGTTCCCGCTCTGCCGCGACGAGAACGTGGCCGTCATTCCTTACAACCCGCTCGCCGGCGGTTTCCTCACCGGCAAACACAAGCCCGGCACGCCCACCGAAGGCACGCGCTTCACTCTCGGTTACTCGGCCGAGCGCTATCAAGAGCGCTACTGGCACGAGCGCATGTTCGAGACCGTCGAGATCATGAAGGGTCTGGCTGCCGAGTCGGGCGTGACCCCAGCGACGCTCGCCGTTCAGTGGGTACTGGCCAACCCGATCATCACGTCGCCCATCATCGGCGCGAGCAAGCCCGAGCAATTGGCCGATGCCGTCGCCGCCGTGAAGGCGCCGATCGATCCCGAACTCAAGACGCGAATCGACACACTCACGTACGAGTATCGATTCGGCGACAACGCGCGCTGACTCAGCCCTTGGCGTGCTGGCGGAACCAGTCGATGGTGACAGCCAGCGACTCGTCGAGCGGCGTCCCGTGATCGCCGAACGTCGCGGCGTAGGCCGAGTGGTCGACCACGAAGTCGTGCTCGAACTCGTAGAGCATCTCGATGATCTCGCGGGCCGGGGGAATGAACAATCCGGCCAGACGCAGTTGGAACGCTGTGCGCCTCACCGAATTGGCGGGAACCCCCGCGATGGCCGCCACGCGGGCCAGGAACTCGCCGTTGGTGATGGCCGATGCGTTCGGAACGTGCCACGCGCGTCCGAGCGAACGCTCGTCGAGCGCGAGCCTGACCAAGGCTTCCCCGAAGTCGACGACGTAGGTGTAACTGTGAAGTGCGTTCGGATCACCGAAGGTCTCGGCTTTCTTCCCCGCCACCAAGGTTCCGAAGAACCGCTCACCCACCTGTGAACCGAGCGCGAAGGGACCGAAGAAATCCGATGCACGACCCGAGGTGACCTTCAGGTTGCCGGCCTTCCACTCGGCTTCGAGTGCGCGCCACATGTCGGCGCGAGTGCGACCCTTGCGTGTGGTGGCCGCCTGCGGCAGATCTTCGGTGAGCGGCTTCGTGCTCGGTGCGTAGCCGTAAAGGTTGTCGACCGCCACGAACGTGCTACCCGAGCGCTTGGCCGCGTTCACAACACTTGCCTGCAACGCCGGGAACTCCTGCGGCCAGCGGTGGTACTCGGGCTGCGACGCCTGGTACACGACGTCGGCTCCGGCCAGTGCCGTGGCCAGAGCGTCGGTGTCGCGCACGTCGACCTTCTGCGTCGTCGCACCGGGCACTTCGGTACCCGAGCGCGTGATGACGACGGCATCGATGTGCCGTTGCGCGAGCGAGTTCACGATGGCCCGACCAACCGGGCCGGCTCCGAGTACGGCGTGACGGGTCATCTCGTTCTCACTTGGGGTCGGGGCACCAGTTGCCGTGGAAACCGAACGGCACGCGCTGGGGCAACTTCACCTGGGCCACGTAGCCACGACCGAAGTCGCGCGCGTCGAGCACCGCGAACTCGGTCGAGTCGTCGTTGCCGTCGTGCACGAAGGTCACGAGCCAACCGTCGTCCTCGTCGGTGCTGCCGGGCCGGGCCACGAACACCGGCTCACCGGCCGCACGGCCCGGACCGTGATCGAACATCTCGCGCTTGCCCGTGTGGAGGTCGTGCTTGAGCGTGGGCCAGTGCATCGAATCCGGGTCGGGCTGGGCGCAGTAGCCGTAGCGATACGGCTTACCGGTGAGCGCACCGCGGTGACGCGGGAACTCGTTCGGAGTCTCGTCGATCGTGGTGACGGCGACATTGCGGGTCTTCGGATCGACCTCCCAGCGCACCAGACGTCCCGTCGTGTCGCCGAACGGACCGTTGAGATCGTCGCGCATCATTCTCTCGTAGAAGCACACGTCGAGCACGACCTTGCCGTCGGGCGTGTCGTACGCGTTGAGCGGGTGGAACACGTAGCCCACGGGCACATCGACCCACACGATGTCGGCCGCCGTACCCTCACGCGGCATCAGGCCCACGCGGTTGCCGTAATCGTCGTACCAGCGGAACGGGAACGAGCGGCCGGAGAACGCCAGGTCGAGATCGACCAGCACCGGCTGGTCGTACACCACCACGTAGCGATCGGTGATCGACATGTCGTGCACCATCGACATGCCAGGCAGCCGAATGTCGACCGTGCGGTTCACTCGGCCGTCCTTGCCCACGCGTACGTATTGGATGTGATCCATCCACTCGGCCCAGGCGTACACCATGGCGTGCATCTCGCCCGTTGCCGGATCGACCTTCGGGTGGGCGGTGAATGCGCCGGGCAGCGTGCCGAAGAAGTCGTTGTACCCGACGGTCTCGAGTTCGTACGTGAGCTCGACCGGGCATCCACCGGCCTCGACCATGGCCCACGTGGTGCCCGCGAATGCACCCACGTTGGTGTTGGGCCCGCTCGGCGAATTGTTCCAATTACGACCCGGGATCTCGGCCTGGCCGCGCACCTCGCTCACGCGCTTCGAGCCGACGTAGCGATTGCGATACCACTCGGCGCGACCCTCGCGCAGACGAATGCCGTGCACCATGCCGTCGCCGATGAACCAGTGGTGCGTGGATGGATCGACCTCACTGATGGGGTTCGGTCCGTTGCGCAGGTAGCGGCCGTTGAGTTCCTTGGGAAGTTCGCCGATCACCTGCAGATCGGTTGCGGTGACTTCCTCGGTGACGGGTGCGTAATTGCCCGCGAGGTACCGGTTGTGGGCGGGGGCATCGGAAAGTGCGCTCATGTGACGCTGTCTAGTCGCCCACGTTGACACTGTCAAGAGTTGGTCTTATGCTCTCGGCGTGTCCCCCCAGACCCTGCGCGAGACCGTCCTCAAGGCGGCCGTCGACTACATCGCCGATCACGGACCCGACGGCCTGTCGTTTCGACAGGTCGCCCAAGCGGCTGGCGTGAGTCACCAGGCGCCGTACCACCACTTCACCGACCGCAAGGGAATCTTCGAAGCGATTTCGATTGAGGGCTACGAGTTGTTCAACTCCGCCATGCTCGGCGCGTTGGCCGGCAACCCCGACGATCCCACCACCGCGCTCCTCGAGGCGTACGTGGGCTTCGCGCTCGATCACCGCGGTCATTTCCGTGTGATGTTCAGGCCCGATCTGTGCATGATCAGTGACAACCCCGAACTGCAGCGTGTCGCCGATGCTTCGTTCGACGTGCTCGTCGACTTGGTGCGCGACGTTCTCGGACCCAAGGCATCGATCAGCGACATCCGTGCTCGCGCGACCGCGATGTGGGCACTGGCCCACGGCTTGGCCACTCTCCTCATCGACGGCCCACTCGAGAACAAGATCGGGCGCATCGGCAGCCGCCGCGCTCTCATCCGTGCGGTGGCCGGGCAGTCCGGAATGGCCACGCCCAAGAAGCGCAAACGCTGAGATTCAGCCGAACAGGTGCAACATGCCGCGCGCGATGGCGGACGATTGCACCGTCACGTGGTGCTCGCCCGCGTAGATCGCGAAGTCGACACTCGCGCCCGACTCGGTGGCCCGCTGACCAAACGTCTCGGCGTTGCGCACCATGGCCGCCATCACACGCTGATCGGCATTGGCGAATCGCTGCGGATACACCTTCGACACGTCACCCTCTTCGTGTTCACCCGCGCACACGAACAGTCGGTGGCTGGCCGGACGCTTTCCGATGTCACGCGACAGGATCGATGCGTCGTTCCACCACAGCGACGGCGTGATGGCCATTGCTCGCGGGAACACGTCGGAGTGTTCGAGCCAGGCCCACGCGGCGAACAAGCCCGACAACGACCAGCCACCGATTGCGCACTCGCCCATCGCGTGACCAGCGGCGTTCATTCGGGCGCGAACTTGTGGCAGCACCACGTCGACGAGCAAGCGGAGAAACTCTGGCGCTCCCCCGGTTCCCTTCGACGCCATCGCGTTGTCGGCCGCGAACGGGCCGGGCAGGGTCCACTCGTCGGGCGTGAAGTCGCGGAACCGACTCGTGATGTACGCCAACGGATTCGGCTCGTCACGCATCACTCCCACCACCGCCACCGGCGGGAAGTCGCCGAGCGACACGAGCCCGAGCGTGCGCGCGAATTCGGTGGCCGTGAGAAACATGAAGTCACCGTCGAGGAGGACGAGTACCGACACCGGCTGAGAAGTCGGCGTGGTCGGCAACGACACGTGGACACGCAGGCCGGGCTCGGACGAACCCGAGGGCGTCGTCCACGAATCGGAGGCAGACAAGATCAACGGATCGGTCACGACCGCATCTTGGCACGGCGAGCACGGAGCGGACGCCCGTTCTACGTGGGTGTGAGTGTTCGTCCGGTGGGTGTGGTGACGTGGGTGGTGCGGGTGGTCGTGTCGTAGTGCGTGATGTAGCCGTGCACTTTCAACCGGTTGTGTCGTCGACATAACGGGTCGGCGTTGCCGACATCGGTGTCACCACCATCAGCCCACGGAACCCGATGATCGACATCGCAGGTGAGCACGTTGCAACCCGGCCAGATACATCGTCGCCGTCGTAGCAACACCGCGGCTCGGGTACTGCCGGTGAACAGCCGGGACCGTCGCCCCAAGCCGACCGGCACACCCGCCGAATCGATCACGACTCGACGGACGTGAGCCACCAGGGAGGTGGCGACCACGTCGACTGGGTCGAGCATCACACCCGCAGTCGTTTCACAACGGGTATCCAACACGTTCTCCCCGGGTTCGATCAACGACCCGAGCCGTGAGCCGGTCTCCATCGCAGTGAGCGTGCGTTCATACGTGCACTGATCGATGACGATGTTGACGAGCGGCTCGGGAGCCGGCGCGAACTGGCCGGCCGCCGACGCGAACACCGCATACAACGCGTCAGCCCTCCGCTGCTTACTGGTTCGGGCCAGCGACGTGGGCGACAAACCGAGCGCGTCGCGTTCGGCGAGATCACGTGACAACTCGGCTTGCACATACTTCTCGAACACTTCAGTGATCAACGCCCCCTGAGCGTTCCCCAACCGGGCATCCACATACGTCGCCGTACCAGCCGCCGTGACCGTCGCATCACGATCGTCGTGCACCTGATCATGTGACCGGTGCGCCCCGTCAGCATCGGCGAGCTGTTCCCAGCGGGACGCCAACTGTGAGAAATCGTCACACGGCAACGCCTGCGCGTACTCGACCAACTGATCGACGAACTCAGGCAACTGAGCAGTGACCCGCTTGTTCGCATGCAAACCCGCCAAACGCGTCACCGGACCCGACGCCAACACCCCCTCCGACATCTGATCGGCCACCTGGGGATAGTGACGCACGAAATCAGCGACTCGTACCACCCGCTTGGCCTCGGCTGCCGACCAATTCACTCGGGTACGCAACCAGGACACCGTCGACACACAACCATCGACCTGGAACCAGCCGTTCAACGCCACCCGATCAACCAAACGAGCCGTCGCCACCTCGACATGACGCTTCAAACGCTCCAACTCGACCAACAACGCCTCAGCCTCAGCCGACGACGACAACGCAGACACCTTCTCATCCACCAACCCACGAAGATCAGCACGCGTCAACTCCAACATGCACACGACCATAAACACAGGGTGTTGCAGAGTTGAGGGAAGAATCATCGAAACGATGTGGCAGATTTCCCCGCATCACTTCGCCGTTTCAGGTGCACCCAGTCCCACAGGCGCCGGCCACGCATGCTCTTGGTCGTCTTGCGGCAAATGTGGAACACTCATCCGATGCGACGCTCACTCCCCGTCTCACGAACTGCACTGTTCGCCGCCGTCTCACTCGTGGCGCTCGTATCGTGCGGAGGAAGCGGCGATGCCGACACGAATGCAACAGTGCCGACCGCCGAAGTCGAGTCGACCATTGCCGCATCATCCGAGACGACCAGCGTCGAGACCACTGCACTATCGGCGGCGGAATCGATGCGCGGTAAGCGCTATTGCGAATTCCTGCTTCTGAATCCCACCGCCAATGGCATCGAGGCGACCGTCTACAACTCGTTCCCGCTCGGCGACTGCCCAGACGAACAGTGGTCCGCCATCGACCCTCCCGCCGTGGCCGCGGCCGAAGGTGCGGTGTTCGCTCTGGCCAACGGACCGCGTTATTGGCTGATGGACTCGGTAGGTCGCGACACATCCGATGTGATCACGAAGACGCTCGGTGGCATCGCGATGAACCGCTACGCGACGGTGACGATCACCGACCCGAAGTCGGTTGGTATTCCCTTCACGACGCAGAAGGTGGACCGCAAGTCGACTTTCACGTTCTTCGCCGGTAGCGAGGTCTACCTTCTGGTCGATCCCGATGGCCGGCGCTTCGTCATGCAAAGCTGGAGTCAGCAACGAGACCCCGATCTCGAAGAAGCCGACCTCGCTGGCTTGGCGTCACGACTCGAACTTCCGGCCGGCTGGAGTTACGTGGTCGAGCAACTGACCGAAGATCTGGTGGTGGGCGCCGATCGCGCGGTGGCCGAAGTGCTCCAGGACAACCTGCAGAACTCCTACTCGCTGATCACCTGACGCAAAGTCCCTCGAGGGTCGAGGAAGTGGTGGAGGGTTCGAATGGACGTGATCGCTCTCCCGAGTGGTCCACAAGCCGGAGTTCAAGAGCCTCGAACCATCGCTCAAGACTGAAACTTTTATAGATCCGTAGTCAGTTCACGCCGCAGGTCACCGCTTGCCCGAAATGACTGCTCGACGGAGAGTTCAATCCAGCGCAGATGCTCGGACACGTACGCCGATGGAAGCTTGAACCGCGATTCTCCTGGACAATTCGTCCATTGAGACCTATTGTCCAACGAAGAGTTTGTAAAAACCTTCCAGAGAGATAGGTCTCATCATGTCATCAACCCCCCGAGGTCGAATCCGAGCCCACACGGTGCGCTCCGCCGGAACTCAACGTTCGATCTGGCGACGCCTCATGGTGGCTGCGACGTTGGTGATCGGCGTGTCGGTCGGTGGCGTGTCGTTCGGTGGCGTGTCAGTCGCCCACGCATGCGGCGAGACCTGGACGTCCGGCGTCGCGGGCGCCAACAAACCATGGAACAGTGTTGCTTACGGGAACGGCAAATTCGTAGTGCTAGCGAGCAACGGTGTCAATACGGGCGACACACTGATGACAAGTTCGGACGGCATCAACTGGACTCCTCAGTCGACCATCGAGAACTTGAGGTGGAACAGCGTCACCTACGGAGGCGGGTTGTTCGTCGCGATTGCCATGTATAGCGACAAAGTCATGACAAGCCCAGACGGCATCGCCTGGACCACGACATCCGCCACAGCCAACATCGAGTGGAGGAGCGTCACCTACGGGGGCGGGCTGTTCGTCGCGGTTGCTGCTACCGGAACAGGCGGTGGTGGCACCGGTCGAGTGTGGACGAGCACAAATGGCACCACCTGGACCTCCCGAAACGCCGCCTCAGGTGAACGATGGAGCAGCGTCACTTACGGAAACAATCTGTTTGTTGCAGTCTCTGCGGACGGAGGGGTCATGTCCAGCCCGGACGGCGTTACCTGGACCGCCCGCACTCCGGCCGCGACCAGCGGCTGGACGAGCGTAACCTACGGAAACAATCTTTTCGTCGCTGTTGCCGACAACCAAACCGACCGGGTGATGACGAGCCCGGACGGCATCACCTGGACGTCCCGAACCGCTGCCTCCGCGAGAGCCTGGAAGAGTGTGACTTTTGGAAACAATCTTTTCGTAGCAGTGGGTTCAGGTGGCGTAGCAGCCGGCCAAGTGATGACGAGTCCGGACGGCATCAACTGGACCTCTCGAACTGCTTCCTCGAACATCGGATGGTCTGGTGTCGGCTATGGGAACAACCGGTTCGTTGCGGTTTCCCCGGGCATGGGCAATGCCGGAGCCGTGATGTCCTCGGACGCTTCGAATTGCGCCGGGCCCGCTCCTTCGTCCAATGGAGGCACGGTGACCATGAGTGGTCCGAACCTGTATTGGGTCGATCTCGATACCAACGGAGGCACATGTCGCGTGGACGGTGTCGAAATCTCGAAGACGGTCAGGACTCCGTTCCTCGGATATCGCTACATTCCGTCGGCCGACGAGTGCACCAAGCCCGGTGCGACATTCGCCGGGTGGGCGTCCAAGACCTCGCCGACCACTGTCCTCGCCTTGCCGAGACTCATCGATTGGAACGACCAGGTTTGGCGCTTCTTCATTGCTGACCACCACGACCTGATCGCGGTCTGGAAGTAGGTCGACGGGACTTCTTCCAGGCACGCCTGGCGAGCCGCAACTCTGGTGAGTGTGGCGGAGTAAGTGCTTACAGTGTCGTCAGGTGACCTTCTGTAAATCCCGGGGCCAGCGGTCGTGCTGTAAGCGTTGTCGCTGAGGAGAAGCCGTCGACCCGGAGTTGTTCTAGCGTCGTCCTCGGAATAGTCGAGGCGTCAGGTAGGGCCGATCTTCGCAGCCCGACTTCTCTGCTCGGATCACGCGAAGCGCCTAGCCACCGATGAGAGACGGCTTGGTCAGAAGCGACGACCGGAGAAAATCCGACGCAAGTGCAGTTCGATTCTTGTGACCTGTCCGCCGAAGAATCGAACTCACACGATTCCTGATCGTCTGAATCGAGAGAATCAGGATTGCCGACAGTTCTCTGTCCGAAAGACCTGATGCGATCAGGCGAAGTATCTGAAGGTCGGTTGCGTCGTACCCGAGGACCGCATCCAATGAAGGGTCAGGGTCAACTCCGAGACCGGGATCCGGCGCTCGAGATCCCCTCGAAGAGGCGCCCCCAATCGCCGCCGATGCCAAACGCATGTAATCGCGCGCAGAGCAGGTCAGGTCGAACCAGACCAATCCGTCGAAGCCGAGTTCATCGACTCTCGACAAAGTCCAGTCCAGAGCAACGAAATGGAAGACGAGACGGGGGACGTCGAGAGAACTCTCGAGACATGCCTCGACGTCCCACCACAAGCTGAGATCGAGGTGACTGACACAAACGCCTTCGATTTCATGGTTCGAGCGGGCCGCGTCGACTTCAACTACCGAGCTCGCAAGAACAACGTCGTACTCGGTACATCGATTGATCTGTTCGACGATCACAATCGTGGCCAACTGATCGCTCGAAAAAATGAGAATTGCCATCTGTGCCCTTTCACTGGGGCTTGCCATCCGACAGTACGGGGCGGACGATGGGCCGCCGAACAGACAATTGTCCCGTCGGACGAGTTGGGACAAGTCGGTCCGATCATTCACAAACGAACTAACTGTTGACTGCGAGGAACTTGGAATAGATGGAACATTCATACGCCAAAACCACATCGAGGCTTCAGACTGTTTGAGTCAACGGTTCAATGACCCGACGCCACGTCACACTGTTACGATCGAGATGTGTTCAGCCGCGACGTTGGGTGAAAGAGTGGTCGAAACCCATGAAACTCTGCATTGGTGCCGATAAGTCCGAGGTTTCCCGACTCGCCTTCGAGAAGTTGCGCCAGCACCCATCACTGACCGTCGACGGCATCAGCCAATCAGGCGCAGAAATCATCTCAGTCATTCGCGAGAACCGCATCGATGCCGTATTGGTCCCTCCGGACTGGATCGAAGTGGGACGCCTCATCAAGATGCACGTTCTCCGCGCGCACTCGACTGCACCTGCCTTCGTGATCTCTTCCCTCGACAACAGGATCTCTCTGAGGACGCGTGCCATCGCGGTCGGACTCGACGGACTGCTCGATCTTTCGCTGTCAACCGACGAAGCCGTCGATCAACTGAATCGGATCATCAACCAGTCATCACAAAGGCAGATCGACAGTGACATCGAGCGCCTGGGAGTCGTTCCCGGTCTTCTGTCGCGCGATCTCCTCCTCGACAGCGATTTCGACCGGGCTCTCGCCGACATGATCGTTGCTGGACTCCCCGACGAGGCCATCGCGCAGGGCCTGAACAGCACAATCCAAGAAGTAAGGAATCGGATCGCGGCGATCCTGTCAGCCAACGAAATGCAGTATCGAACTCAACTTGCGGTTGCTTATTCTTGGTCTTTTCAGCTTCCGGACTTCGCTCGCCTTCTCGCCGAATGAACGAATGGCGGTTCCGCCTGCTGTCGGAGACTGCGCGGACCGATGATTACGTCGATGATCCCGAATTCACGGAAGTCACCGGGAGTGGCGAGATCTACACCCTGTTCCGAATTGTCCGAATCACCCATGAGGCCGAGCATTCCGACTCCGAGTGGACTCACCTCGCGAATGTCGTTCGAGTATCGGACTCCGCCTTGGGTGTTGCGGAACTTCGCGTCGTTGATCGGGTCATCCTCGACGCCCGCGTGACGGTGAGCGGCCACGGCTGACGGAGGCACATCGGGGTCAGTCAGATGGGCCTGTCGCTCTATGCTCAGCGACGTGGGCATCGCCACTGCAATTGCAACCTCCAGCGCAAGCGCGAGCCCCCTCACCCGTGAATTGTTCGCAGACCGATGGACGGCACAGCGAGTCGCAGAGTTCGTCAACGAACGCAGGAACGCGACCGTCGCCACCGTCAATGCAAACGGTCAGCCCCACGCCGCTGTCGTCATCGCGGCCAGCATCCGCGACGAGATCTACTTCACCGTCCATCCGGAGTCGGTCCTGTGTCGCAACATCAACGAAAACGACCGCATCGCGATCAGCGTCTGTGATTCGACCCATGCCGTGATGTGCCAAGGACGGGCAATTCGCGTCGGTAGAGCATCAGACCTGGAAACTCTTCTGGGAGACCTCGCGTCCGTGACTCGGAACGGATCCTTCACGCCGCCCAACTGGGACGGGTTCATCTATCGAATCGAGCTCCATCGCCTTGTGGCCAACTGACCGAGACAACCGGGCCGGACCGGGGAATCAATAGTGGGCGTGACGGGACTCGAACCCGGGACCTCCACCGTGTCATTTCGATCCCTGACCTGCATAAACGTGACTTGAAAGAATTCCCCTGCGTGCCGTTTTGCATCACTTGCGTCAACCGCTTCCACTGCGCCGTGTGCGTGGCCTCATGCGGCACAGATGTGGCACACGATGACTCTCGTCATAGGGAGTGGTGCACAAAGTGGTGCACAACAAGGCAGCAGTTAGTCAGTCATCAGATCGTCAGCGTGCCGCGACGATTCTTTCCCAACCCTCTGGAAGATAGGCACGTTCAAGGTTGGCGCCCGTAAGGACTGCACCCGTCAAATCCGCAAGATAGAGGGTGGTCCAATCCGACCTCCCCTCCTCGGTGCTGAGATCGGCGTTGGTCAGGTTTGCCTTCCGCAACAGCGCCTTGGTCAGTTTGGCGCCGTTGAGCTTTGCGCCGAAGAGATTTGCCTCACTCAAATCCGCCTTTGAAAGTATCGTTGGCTGTTCGACAGCAACACCACCGCCAAGCCTGAAATAACTCTCTTGCGTTCCGCGCCGGAGATCAGCCCCTGACAGATTTGCGCCTCGCAAGTTTGCATCAGACAGGTCGGCTGCCCGTAGGTCGACGTCAGAAAGATCGGCTCCGCCCAACTTCGCTTTGTCAAGGCGCGCACCTTGCATACTTGCCCCCCGAAGCACAACCCCTTTCATTGTTGCTCGCACCAGAAAGGTTTGATTTAGGTTGACACCACGCAGATTTTGCCTGGGCGTAAATTTCACGTAATTGAGATTTGTGTACGCGAGGCTGGCTTCCTCAAGAACAGCACCAGCGAATTTCGCACCCTCTAAATCGGCGCGGCTCAAGTTCGCCCCAGTGAGATCGGCTTCTGAAAAGTCTGCCCCCTTCAGCACAGAACCCGAGAAGGACGTGTTTCGAAGTTTCGCTCCCTTGAATTTGATCCCAGCAAGATTCATTTGACTGAGATTCTTGTTAGAGAGATCGACGCCTTTTAGATCAGCCCATGGGACAACGCGGTAGCCGTTGATTTCGCTCACGAAACAACCGTAGCAACCGAGAACTGTGGCCACGACGCGATGATCGCCGCATAGACGGAGACGAATCGATCAGCGGAGAATTTTGCTACCAGTCTGACGAGACCGTCTAGTCAATCCCGAGAATGCGACCTGGAGGTGAACGATCGGGGGTTTCTTCATGAGGCAGAAGCAGCAAAGACTGCAGCGAGTAGGTCCGCTTCACCATCGGCGATGGGTTCGCAACTTCGGCGGGGTTGATGCAAGCCACTTTCAGACTGTTGGTGCTCCACTCATAGAGACCTCATCGGCCGACAGGTGACTACTACTTCGGGGGCTATCTTTTGGTTCATGGCGGTCGCACAAATCGAGCAGTCCTACTCGCTTCGCTTCTTGGACTCCGAGGGGGAAGCCTGCGTTGAGGCTGCGATCGCCGATGGCGCCAACTACAACTGTCCCGGCGATTCGGTTACGTATCAGCCTGGGGAGCCAACCGAGCCGATGGATGGCGGTGACTTGGCTCTCGTCATTGGTGCGGTCATTGTTCTGCTGGCAGTCATCGCTGCTTTGCGGTTCGCCCGAGACCTGACGACAGCAGGACTTGGCCGCCTGTGGAACTCGGTTCGTTCCGGAAGGAAGTGAGCGCGTGAGCACGGCTTTCACCAGTAACCGGATGACTTAGGAATCGCTGTGCTTCTTCTCAGCCACACGATAGCCCCTCTCTTTCTCACTGGCGTTTACGACCCACCCTGTGATCCGGGGTTCAATTGCGAGGGTCTCAGCGATGACGCGATTGCAGGAGGCGTGATCTTCTGGGGTTTGGTTGCAGCTGGTTTCGTTCTCCTGGTTGTGGCGGGCTTTGTTGGCGAGTACTCCAAGAAGTTTTGGTGGCGGTTCCGCTACGGATCGTCCGACGGCGTCAAAAACGAGCGTGAACTGCTTGAGCATCGGGGATTTCGGGATTTCCGCGTGACCAGACAGAGGTCCGACATCAAGGTCACTTGGACGTGTTCGATCTGCCAAAAGCTGAATTTCTGGGTCCCTTTTGAGGACGTGCGGACGACGACACAGGCGGAAGCCTGTAAATCGAAGTCAAGCCACCCACCAACTTGAATGCCAGAGCTCCTCCTGCCTCACTGGCTTGAAGCGAGTCTGCGACAACGTTATTTCCGATGACATCAGCGTTCTGGTGCTGGAGTCCCTGAACGATCTCAGTGGTCAGCCTGCGACTTGGAGACCCCCACTAGCAAAGGTTGTAACAACTTGTCCCCCGAGCACCGTTACTCCAAACAAACGAAACTGACCGAGGGGCAAGGGTGTTGTACTCCCAACCTTGCCCCGGCGACGGCGTACCAGTGCAGATTTGGAATGCATATCGACCGGTAGCCCAGGGAGCGAGATTTGCGTTGATTGTTCTCGGCGGTGCGTCAGCAGGAATCTCAACGCTGTCATTGCCATATCCCGAAGATCGATCCCACCAGTAGGCGCCTGGAGGGGCGAAGGTGAAGGAATTCACCTGCAAGTTCGAAGAATTCGTAATCACGAGGACCCAGTTTGCGCAACTTCCCGACGAAAAACCTTGACCACAGTCGTAACACCTAGCGAAAATCAATCCTCCGTCGGGAGCTGCCGGTGCCTGACCGCTCGGCGCACCACCGGCTGGGCTGAGGGATCCTGATGACGACTCCGGAACGCTAGGAACTCCATCAATGGTTAATCCCCGCATTCGAAGCGCTGCGAGATGCTGCTTTCGGGTCTCGGCCCCATAAAGGCCATCTGTCGTCGCACCGATCAGTTGCTGGAGCTGGCGAACACGATCAGAATTTTCCATCCAGTCATATTGCTGAAGAAGAGTCTGCTCGTCTCCAGCGACAAGTGATGTCGGGACCGGATCGGTAGAGGGTGGCGCGGAGGTAGTGGTAGTCGAGGTCAGAGTCTGAATCTCTTCGACAAGCTCGGAGACCTGCTCTTCGAGCGCCGCGACCTGAGCGTCGTTTCCATCTCCGCAACCGACAACCAGGGCCGCGAGGCTGAGAATTCCGATCACGAGTCGACGTTGGTTCCCCAGCACCCTCTTTGGCCTAGTCCGAGGGACGCACAACCACAACGGCTTGTGCTGAGTGTCGTGTTGAAAGGTGCCCATGAGGAAAACGTACCTGAATCAATAGAGGGACATCGAGGTTCGGATGCGTGATGTGTGTAAGTACGGCGAGCCAATTTGAGAGGCATCAGCGACAGCTAGTTCACCCGATTTCTGATCTGCATTGGTACCGCCGTCAAGAGGCTGCGACAACTCGTCGATTTCGACAAGGATCGCTTGAAGTTGGTGGACCGGCCCAGCAACCGAATGCGGATCGGCGGCTTCCAACGTGTCAATTAGATGGTTTCTCAACACTGATAGTGCTTCTTGTCGAGTACCCGCCTTCGCGCACTCAAGGCTCATGCGCCGAGTTCCTAGGTCAACAGCATCAGAACGGTCACGTATCCCTGCGGTCAGGACGTAGCGAGCAACACCCCCCTGACTAACTTGATCGTCGAAGACACGAGGAGTACACCGTGAGCGACACCGAATCATCTGCACCCTTTGAGACCAGCACCGCCAAAACGAAACCATCGACACCCAAATGGGAGACCACTGCGCGAGAGCGCATCTCGGCGGTTCTCAAGAGGATCGGCAAGTCGATCGAAGCCCTCAAGGCCCGTGATGCCGTAGAAGCCGATACCCGACTGCTGGTCACGGATGTCCTCTGCGACATGCTCGGGTTCGACAAGTACGAAGACCTCACCGCCGAATACCAGGTGAAAGGTGAATTCGCCGACTACGGGGTGCGCGTCGACAAACAGCTCGTTGCCTTCGTCGAGATCAAGCGAATCACGCAGAAACTCAACGCCACGCACCTTCGGCAGGTGGAGTCGTACGCGCTGAAGAACGGTGTGACCTGGGCGATTCTGACGAACGCGCAGACATGGCAGGTCTACAACATCCAGTCCAGTTCGGGTGAACAAGCCGAAACCTCGCTTGTCTTCGAAGTCGACCTCCTAGACCCGAATGTGAGACCCAAAGACAAGGTCCAATCCCTGCTTGCGATCTCACGTGAAGGATTCGCCAAGGGACTCATCGACGAAGCCTGGCGTCAGCGATTCGTGTCCTCGCCGAAGGCTCTGAAGCCTGTGATTCTTTCCAAGTCTGTGATCGAGGAGATCCGGAAGGAACTGTGGCGTCAACAGCGCACAAAGGTCGATGCCGATCAATTGCGGCAATCGATCGAGTCGATGCTCCACTGACCCCAAGTACTTCTTACCAACTAGAGAGAAACGACTGCGACGGGGTGCTGTAGGCGGGGTTGTCGCCAAAAAACGACCACTGGGCCTGGCGCTTGTTGGAGCCGCTGATCTTCGTGTTCGGACCATCGAGGGGTTGGACAGTTGGACATGTCCAACCTCCGATCTCATGTACGCGCTGCGAGCAACTCCCCGAGTCCGATGTTTGTATTTGTATTCCCTGGTAACGAGAGCGGCGCTTGGTGTCGAAGTGAGTCCGTCCGCGAGCAGAGGTTGGACATGCGTCCAACTGTCCAACCTTCGTCGGGTGTCGATGGCACCTCAGGCGGCTCGTTTCCCGGGGATGTATCCGGTATCGGTGAACGTGACTAGACCTCGTTTGACTGCTTCGGCGAGAACGTCCTCAATCGTCACGAATTCTCGTTGTCGACCGGACATGGCCCGGGTTAGGTCGGCCCGTTTCACGGGGGTGGCTGTTTGTTTGACTTTGTTGACGATTGTTCGCAGGGCTGATTCGAGGGCTCGTCGCTGTGCGTCATGATCGACGGCAGCAGCTCGACGGAGGTGTTGTGAGTCTTTCGCCGCTTGTTTCCGGCGGCTCTCTTCGGTGAGATAGTCGAGAACGGATGCCCGGACGTTGTCGCTGTAGTCGAGCAGCACTTCAGCGAGGTCCCAGTCCTCGATGGTGACGGCGGTCCGGTTTCCGTCCAGGAGGGCGAGGAGCCCAGCGATTTTCAGTCGGTGTAGGTTGCGGTGACTGTCGAGTGGGTTGGCGAGTGGTTCCCCATCGAGGTCACGGCGGGCAAGTTCGTCGGTGGTGATCGCAGCTTCGGTCGGATACGTGAGCGGGTGTTTCTGTATGCGGTGCTCGAT
>VERK01000333.1 GCA_018882725.1 Actinomycetota bacterium
CCGATATCGCGGCGCGCGGCATTCACGTCGACGACGTTGCACTCGTCGTTCACGCCGATCCGCCGATCGAGCACAAGGCGTACCTCCACCGCAGTGGCCGCACAGCACGCGCCGGAAACGACGGTGTGGTGGTCACACTCGCTCTCGACAGCCAGCGTGGCGAAGTGATGAACCTCATGCGCAAGGCCGGCATCCGCCCCACGATCACGACGGCGACTTTGGCATCGCCGGTTCTCAAGGAGATCGCTCCGGGCGAGCGTCGTCGCAGTGCCCGTCCGATCCAGCCGCCGACGGCTGAGACCGCAGGTCCGAAGTCAGGTGGGCCCAACCAGAGTCGACGTAAGCCTCAACGTCCGGCCGCCGGTCGCAACTCCACGTCACGTCCGCGCTCGGCTGGTTCGAGCCCATCGTCGAACGGCCATCGGCACGACTCAGCACGCGGTCGTAAGAAGCGATAGGCACGGGGCGTGACCGAGCGCCGAGCCCGCACTCCCCTCGCCGCGACAACGTTCTTGGTCGCGTGCTTGCTGATCGCCGTGGCGAACACCGGCTCAGCCGATGAACCGATAGCTCATGCGGCCATGGGTCACGGAATGGACGACATGTCGGCGACCGCCGAGGAAATCGACCCAACCACCAAGGAACAGGTCCTCGAACAGATCGAACGCTCGGGGCTCTACGTTCTCGACGTCGAGAACATCGATGTCCACATCCACGTCCAGTTCGTCGTTCAGGTGAACGGCGTCAATCAGGTCATTCCGCAAACCGGTGTCGACTTCGACTCGCTCACGGCCGCCCCGATTCATACCCACGACACTTCCGGAATCCTGCACATCGAGAACGACACCAGCAATCCCGAGGTTCCGACGGTGGCCGACTTCCTCGAGGTCTGGGTCGGCACCTCCACCGAGGCGGGGCTGTGCAACGCGTTCCTGGGCAAGTCCTCGTGTTCCGTAACCGCTAATCGAAACGGACAGTTCTTCGCGCTCGACGAGCAGCTCCGCGACGTCGACACCGTGATTCTGTACGTGAACGACAACGCCCTCGTGTGAGGGCCGCCGTCACTCTTCGCTGCGTTCGAATCGACTCCAGCGGTGCAGCCCGAAGTTGTTGTCCTCGTGCCACGCCTCGATGAGCTCGATCGGGTGCGGGAACTTCGCGTCGAACTCGGCCTGCAATCTCTTCTGAATCTCTTCGCTGCCAACGGACATCCAAGCGTCGAGCGACTCCCACACGAACACCAGCGTCACGACGCCCGGACGTGAATCGTCGAGCCATACTTCTTTCGACACGAACGGAATACGGTCGAACCCGGGCAGGAAAGCCTCGCCGAGAGTCCATACCTCGTGGTCGACGGCCAGATACTCCTCGACGTGGGCCGGGTCCATCTTGAACACCAGAACTTCGATCGTCAGGCGCTCGTCTTTGGTGTAGCGATAGTCGGCCATCGCCACACCGTACCGA